>CAZHFX010000053.1:0-1556 GCA_964531745.1 uncultured Gammaproteobacteria bacterium | reverse complement strand
TCATCCAAAAGGTGAGGAGAGAGGCTAGGCCTGTATACATTATATATATAAAGCGCCTGCACGCCTTCCTCATCCTTTGGCTGGGAGCTAGACTGGGCTTTCCGAAAGAGTGGACAAACTCCGGAGATATCTCTCTCCTCTTTCTGCGGCTAAAGACAATTGTTCTTTAACTAGCCGCGGGAATTGTCTACTCTTTCAGAAAGTCCATCTATTTCCAGCATTTTCAAAGGAGGCGGTGCCGAGTGCGCCGACCCCCTTTGTTTTAACCGAAACGCAAAGGGAAAAGTGCAAAGTTAAACAACCATTCTTATTTGCATTTTGCAGCTACTCCTTTGCCCTTTGCACTTTGCCCTTTCAACCCCCGCCCTCCCTCTTTCCCCCGAACACGAAATATGCTAAAATGCAGTTATATTCACCCATGCGCCGCAACCTACGCGGACGCGGTTAAAATTCAAATAAAATGCCAAGAAAAAAACAATACGAAGAAGTCGCATATTACAGCTTAAGTCCAGAAACAAAAAGGGGAATATTTATCGTATTCCTTTTTATTGTGGCCATTTTGTGCGTGCTAAGCTTCCTCGGCCTGGCCGGCCGGGCAGGCTTTTATATTGACTGGGGTCTTGGCATTGTATTCGGCTGGGGAAGATTTTTCTTGCCGCTGGTTTTGATTATTCTCGGCTACGTGCTGGCGCGACCGGCGCACTATCAGATTTCCTGGCCAAACTATATCGGCATCGTTTTGTTTTTTCTAAGTATTCACGGACTGCTCCACTCTCTCCTGCCGGTTTCCAATTCTTTTGAACTAACATTCAGCGGCCTTGGCGGCGGCATTGTCGGCTACCTGATCACTTATCCGCTAAATTTGTATGTGGGTTTTTGGGCCACACTGCTGGTGCTTGTTGGCGTTTTTTTAGTTGCTGTTTTGCTCATGTTCAATACCAGCATCGAATCGCTGATTGAAAAATCCAACGTATTCAAATACTTCGCCAAGCAACCGACCGAAGCAGAAGCCGAGGACGCGGAAGAAGAAGCACCCGCCGAAAGTCAATCGGAAGAAACCGCCATGCAAACAGAGGAGACAGACACCAAAGTCAATGATGTAAAGTTTACCGCAAAAAGTTTAATCGCGCCAAAAGAACCGGAAACACATCCGTCCATTCGCACCCCGAAAGTGAAAGTTGATTTGCCGATCAATTTACTTGATGACAAGAAGTCCAAGCCGACCAGCGGGGACATCAAGGTTGGTTTGGAAAAAATCCAAAAAACTTTGGAAAATTTTCATATTCCGGTTGAAATGGGCGAAGTACAAGTCGGCCCGACCGTTACTCAATATACGTTGAAGCCGTCCGAAGGAATTAAATTATCCCGCATCACCGCCCTGAACAATGACTTGGCGCTGGCTATGGCCGCCCACCCCATTCGCATCGAAGCGCCGATTCCGGGCAAGTCGCTCGTGGGCATTGAAGTACCAAATCAGAAACCGGCCGTAGTGCGCATTCGAGAAATTTTGGATACGCCGGAATTTAAAAACCGCAAAACCAACATCACTATCGCTC
>CAZHFX010000052.1:0-1655 GCA_964531745.1 uncultured Gammaproteobacteria bacterium | reverse complement strand
TTGTGGTGGACCTCGGCATTATGTTTCCAGACAAAGAAGCGCCGGGCGTTGATTACATAGCCCCGGATACGCGGTTTCTGCAAGAACACAAAGATAAAATTAAAGGGCTTGTGATTACGCACGCGCATTTAGACCACGTCGGCGCGATTCCCTATCTGATTGAGAAACTTGGAAATCCTCCCATTTACGCCACAGAACTGACCGCCGCGCTTATTGTTGCGCGGCTTGAGGAATTCAATTTAGACAAAAAAATTACCGTGAATGTGTTTGATTCGCATGACGTATTGAAAGTTGGCGTATTTGAAATTCAGCCGTTCCGCGTAAACCACAACATTCCAGACAGCGTGGGGCTTGGCATTAAAACGCCAATCGGCATGATTTTGCACACCGGCGATTTTAAATTTGATTTTACGCCCCTTGCCCAGCCGCCCACAGAATTCCATAAAATAGCAAGCCTTGGGGCAAACGGCGTGCTCCTTCTGCTTTCTGACAGCACAAATTCAGAAAGGCCAGGCTACTGCATTTCAGAACGCGACATTGCAAAAAACATTCTTGAGACATTCAAAAACGCCGGGGGGCGAGTGGTCATTTCAACATTTGCCTCGCTCATCAGCCGCATTCAGCAAATTATCGATGCGGCGCATGCAACCGGAAGAAAAGTGGCAATCTCGGGAAGAAGCCTAGAGCAAAATTTAGAAATTTGCATCCGCCTCGGATACATCAATCTTGACGCCGCGGAATTTATTAAACTCAAAGACACAGATCGGTACGCGCACAATAAAGTCGTCATTGTGTGCACAGGAAGCCAGGGGCAGGAAAACTCCGCTTTGGGGCGCATGGCGCGCGAAGAACACGCGCACGTTAAAATAGGCAAAGGCGATACCGTGATACTTTCTTCATCGCCTATCCCCGGCAATGAACGATCAGTCCAAAATTTAATGAACCGCCTCTTCAGCCTTGGCGCGACAGTGATATACGACAAACTTCTTGGGGTGCACGTATCAGGGCACGGCTATGAACAGGACTTAAAACTGATGCAGGCGCTCGTGCGTCCAAAATACTTTTTGCCGGTGCACGGAGAGCGGCACATGCTCGAGAGGCACTCCCAAATCGCCCAGCACCTGGGCATGTCAAAACATAATATCTTTGTCATTGCCAACGGACAGGTGATTGAATTCAAGAAAAAAATTACACGCATCACCGGCAGGAGAACCGCCCTTGCGCCGGGGCACAAAGGATTGAACAATGACCCGCTCGCGCAGTATGATGACATAGAAGCCTCTATACTTGATCAACGCCTTGATTCGCAGTCAATAATGATTGACGGGCTTGGCGTTGGAGATATCGGCAATGTGGTGCTTCGCGATCGGCAAGTAATGGCGCAGGACGGCATGGTGGTAATTATTACGACTGTAGATAAAAGAACGTATCAAATTATCGGCCAGCCCGATATTATCTCACGCGGCTTTGTGTATATGAAAAGCTCCGAAAAGCTTATTTACGGAATTAAAAAACGCGTTACCGACCTTGCAAACGGCTACGACCGCAGAAAAATGGAAAACTGGGGACAGCTTAGAAACGTCATCAGAGACGAAATCGGCGAATATTTATTCAGAAAAACTGAACGGCGCCCCATGGTGCTCCCTGTTGTAATA
>CAZHFX010000051.1:0-1664 GCA_964531745.1 uncultured Gammaproteobacteria bacterium | reverse complement strand
GCCGCCCCGAACGAGTTGCCATAGCGGTAGATGTTGTATTGGCTGAAAGCATTGAGGATATTTTCCAGATTCATTTGCGCCGTTTCCTTGGTCGGCGCCGAACTCACAATGCGGATAGTAATTTCCAGCCCGCCGTGGCTTAATTTTTCTTCCATGCTTTTTACCATCTCTTCCTCCATTTGAGTAAGCTGGTATCTTTCTATCTGGCTATTTTGTTTAGCGGCGTCTTGCTTGGACCCGAAAGTCTTTTTCCACTTGACGAGGCTTCGCATTAGGGCGCCGCGCTGAGCCACATATTCAAATTTTTGTCCTTCTTTGATGTCGCGGATAAGACGCACTCCTTCGCGCCGCCAGCGCGGCGAAGCCGGTCGGACGATGTATTGAATAAGCGCCCCCTGATCTTGAGCGATTTTGCTTAACGGGTTCAAAATCGCGGCCAATGGGTCGCTGTCCAGTTTCTTGTAAGTTTTGAAGGGAAAGGCTGATTTGTATTTAAACCACAAGCTGGCGCCGACGATGTGGCACTCGGGCTGGAAAATGTTGTAGTCCGTTTCTTCGGTAATCTCGGCGTGCGGGTATTGAGCGTGGATTTGCTGTCCGACGAAAGTTTTTAGTTTGTCCGGCGTCACCACATAGAAAGAGATTTTGCCGTCTTTGGTGACAATTTCAAAAGCCAGATGGTCGTTGCGCCCGCGCAACCACGCCATCAGGCCATGTTCGTGTTTCAGGCCGGCCGCGGCGGAAAACAGAGTATCCGCGACCGCGATTTGTTCGCGCACCTTCTCCAGGGTATCCTCTTGGCCTTTTTGCTGGTCTTCGTTTATTTTTTCTTTGGGGACTTTTACCAAGAGAACGGTTTTGTGGAAGGCTTTGCCGGTTTTGCTCCGCGCCTGGAGGATTGATCGGAGGATAAACAGCGCGCCGATGGCAGTGACGACGATAAGAAATATAAAAGCAACCAAAAAAAATATCTGATTTTGCAGAAATTGATTAGCGGTGTCGTTCGGCGAAAGAAAAAAGTCAGATAGGTTCATACGCTAAACACGGTTTTTTTGTTCCGCTAGTCGCGCGGTTGGCGGAGCGAGATAATCCGATCGGTTTTTATTTTGGCTTCTTGCTCCAAAAAAAAGCGATTGATGCCGGGCAGAAGCCTAAGCCACTCTAAAACCAGCCGGAATATTTTTTTAACCTTCACATGCGTTGATTTCAAAAGTTCGCGGATTTTTATCGCGGTTTGCTCTCCCTTCAATTTGAATTCTTGTTTAGCGATAGGAGAGAGCCGGTTGTACGCGTCGCCGACGCCGTCCTCAAGAATTTTTTCTATTCTAACCGTCACCGGGTCGCGCGGCGAAGGAACGAGGGCGGAGGGCTGGCGTTTTATCGCGGCGGGCGCATGGCTCGGCCTTGCGGTTTCGCGCTCGGCGCGCGCCGGCTCCGGTTCTCCCGTCAATTCGGCGCTCTCGGGGGCCTCCTCGGATTCAAGGGCGGGCGCCGCTTCCGCCGGTTTGGTTTCTGGGCGTTCCGCTAGCGGGTTAATTTTTTGTTCGGGCAGGTCATTGATCATAGTAGCGGTAGTATAGCACTCAAATCATTTTTTTGGTATACTATAAACTATGAAATATATCACACAGATTGAACACGAGGGACTGCAGTGGGTGAACGTT
>CAZHFX010000050.1:0-1673 GCA_964531745.1 uncultured Gammaproteobacteria bacterium | reverse complement strand
CAAAGGTGAATATGATTTGCCAGTAAATGTAGATGTTGTTTCGCTTGGTAAAGAGAAAGGAAGCGCATCCACTTTGCGTCATGCTCTGCGTTTTTATGCCTGTTTGTGGAAATTACGGGGCAAATATGACAATGTTTTTGTACACATGAATCCGGAGTACGTGATCCTCGGAGGGTTGTTTTGGCGTTTCACTGGTAAGAAAGTTTTGTTGTGGTACACACACAAGGCGGTCAACCTGCGGTTACTGCTGGCGGAGAAATTCGCGACAAAGATATTTACTGCCTCAAAAGAGAGTTTCCGTCTGCCGACTAAAAAAGTTACTGTTGTAGGTCATGGTATTCCAGTTGAATTTTTTGCGGAGCAACGCTGGGAACCAGGTTATGGGAGATCTGGGAATCCTCCCAGTACGATATTTCCGATGACTGCTGGGCGCATTTCGCCGGCAAAAGACTTGAAAACATTTTTCAGCGCTATAGCAGAGCTAGGGAAAGAGTCCACCTCACCGATATTTTGTTTTGGTGTTTATGGTAGGCCAATTACCAAAGACGATATAGAGTATAAAAAGAAAATTGAGGATTTTGCTGTTCAGTTGGGCCTTAAACTCAGTATTAATGATATTGGAAATTCTTATAATGAAATGCCGATGATCTATCAGGCGCACCACTTCCTCATTCACACCAGCCGCACTGGTAGCCTAGACAAGGTTGTACTGGAAGCTCTGGCATCAGGCCGAATTGTGGTGACTTCGAGCGGCGCCTATGCCGACGCTGTGAAAGAGGGGATCGTGTACACGTTCTCTGAGGGAAATTATCAAGAATTGGCTAATACTATTGAAAAAATCTGCAAAGCTGGTATACTGGCCCCTGATAGGTTGCCCAACCAAAAAGCAATAGAATACGTCAAAAAACACCATAATTTGGATAATCTTATTGCCAAAATCATCGATTATTTCACGCTATGAAGCTGTCTGTCGTTATTCCGGTTTACAACGAAGCCAAGACGATTTTGCTTTTGCTTGACGCGGTGAACGCCGTCAGCCTGCCCGGCCTGGAAAAAGAGGTCGTGATTATTAATGATTGTTCCACCGACGGCACGCGGGAGGTTCTGAACAAGCTCGCGGGATCGCAGTACAAAGTTTTTCATCAGGAAGTAAACCAAGGAAAAGGGGCGGCGATCCGTCGCGGTTTTAAAGAGGCCACTGGCGATTTTGTAGTTATCCAAGATGCGGATTTGGAATATGACCCGAAAGAATATTCATTTTTATTGAGCCCCCTTCAAGATGGCCGAGCGGATGTGGTGTTCGGCTCGCGCTTTATTGGCGATCGGCCGCATCGCGTGCTTTTCTTTTGGCATTACGTGGGTAATAAAATTTTGACTATTTTTTCTAATATGCTCACCGGTTTGAATTTAACCGACATGGAAACATGCTATAAAGCCTTTACTCATGGGGCTCTTCAGGCAATTCTGCCGGAGCTGAAGTCAAATCGGTTTAACATTGAGCCGGAAATAACCGCTCAGGTGGCCAAGAAAAAACTGCGTATCTACGAGGTGGGTGTTTCTTATAGCGGCCGCACCTATGCTGACGGCAAAAAGATCGGCTGGAAAGATGGTTTCAGCGCTATTGGGGCGATCATCAAGTTTAATTTGTTCTCATGAAAAAACGGATTCTCATT
>CAZHFX010000049.1:0-1827 GCA_964531745.1 uncultured Gammaproteobacteria bacterium | reverse complement strand
CCGATCCAGAAATTGCAAACGAAATTGAAAATGAAATTAAACGGCAACAAAACGGCCTCGTAATGATCCCCTCGGAAAATTATGCTTCGGAAGCCGTGCTCGCGGCCATGGGCACTCCCCTTTCCAATAAATACGCCGAGGGCTATCCGGGTAAACGCTATTACACCGGTAATGAATTTATCGATAAAATTGAAAACCTGGCCATCGAACGGGCAAAAAAACTTTTTAACGCCGAACACGCCAATGTCCAACCCAATGCCGGCGCCGGCGCCAACATGGCAATTTATCTTGCCACATTAAAACCTGGCGACAAAGTTATGGGATTAAAACTTGATCAGGGAGGACATCTAACCCACGGCCATCCAGTAAATTTTTCCGGCCAACTCTATAATTTTGTCCAATACAGCGTCAACAAAGATACTGAACTGCTCAACATGGATGAAGTGCGCGAAATGGCCATAAAAGAAAAACCAAAAATGATCGTGACCGGCGCCACGGCTTACCCCAGATTTTTTGATTTTAAAAAATTCAGAGAAATTTGCGACGAAGTCGGGGCACTGCTCCTCGCCGACATTTCACATTTCGTCGGCCTCTGCATTTCCGGCGATCATCCGGAGCCGTTTCCCTACGCCGATTTTGTAATGACCACCACTCATAAAACTTTGCGCGGCCCAAGGAGCGCCATCATCCTTTGCAAAGAAAAATATGCCAAGGCAATTGACCGAGCCATTTTCCCCGGCACTCAGGGCGGACCAATGGAACACATTATCGCCGCCAAAGCTGTTTGTTTTAAAGAAGCCCTTGATCCGGAGTTTAAAAAATATGCTCATCAAATAGTGCTGAACGCGAAAGCGCTGGCCAAAATTTTCTTGGACGAAGGATTGCGTCTCGTCTCTGGCGGCACCGACAATCACCTGATGTTAATCGATTGCCGGCCACTTAAAATTACCGGCCGCGAGGGTTCGGAAGCGCTGGCTGAAATTGGAATTTACACCAACAGAAACACTGTTCCCTACGACACGGGCACGGCTTTTGAACCAAGCGGCATACGACTTGGCACTCCGGCCCTGACGACTCGCGGAATGAAAGAAGATGAAATGAAAATAGTTGGCGAGATAATTGTAAAAATTCTTAAAAATATTGGCGACGAAAATGTAAAAAAAGAAGTCCGCGAAAGTGTTCGCGAACTTGTGACGAAGTTTCCGATCTATCCGGGATTGACGGTGCTCTAGCTCGCGCTGGGTGTTTGACCCTCTCGGCACAGCGACCTAGCGCAGAGCGCGATGACGCACGTGACTGCCAGACACAGGCCCGCATCCCAAATGGCAACGCGCTGAAAGTGGAGCCAATAGCCGAAAATTCCCGCGAGAACAAACACGCCAAGACCAAGGATCAACCCCACGAAAATGGCCTTGCCGAGCTTGCTGGAATTGTCAGATTTCATCTCTGCCCTCCTTCTTTCTTCTGGTTCAGCTTGCCGAGGCGGCGTTTTCTGGCTTCCCTCACTGCAACCCAAAGAGAGAGAACGCCACCAAGAAGAATCCCCTGCAAGATGAACCATGATATCAGGCTCAGTTGCGCCGTCTCGCCAAGTGTGATGAGTACCGGCCGGAATGGCATTACGATCAGAAAAACCACCAACAAGGGAAACCAGGCGATTTCGAGCCATAGCTCCAGCCACCACGACACCCATGGAAATCGTTTCATTCTACCCTCCTTCTATCCCAATCCTATCACTTCATAAATAAAAATCAAATGCCCGCATAAATTATTGATACTTTAATTTCTAACCGACTTTAGTCGGGTCGTACGGTACGCCACTAAAGT
>CAZHFX010000048.1:0-1833 GCA_964531745.1 uncultured Gammaproteobacteria bacterium | reverse complement strand
GATTGCGCCGGGTGAAACTTTTTCGGCTTTAGCCGCTTTGCGGCCGTTTACTTTGGCCGGTGGTTATCGCGCGGAATTGGTGATTAAAGGCAACCGTACGGTTCCGGAAGTAGGCGGCGGTTTGTGTCAGATCGGTACCACGCTTTTTCGCACCACTTTAAATTCAGGCTTGCCGGTTTTGGCGCGACAGAATCATTCCTATCGCGTGCCTTATTATGAACCGCCGGTGGGTATGGATGCCACGATTTATGATCCGGCACCGGATTTTTCGTTTCGTAATGATACGGCCAATCATATTTTTGTGAAAGCTTATGTTGAGGGCGATTATTTGACCGTGGAATTTTGGGGTACAAAAGATGGACGCGTCGCGCATAGCACCGAGCCGGTCATGTTGAGTTCCATGCCCGCGCCTGCCACAAAATACATTGAAACGCTCGATCTTAAACCGGGCGAAAAGAAATGCACCGAGCAGGCGCATCCGGGCGCACGGACAACGTTTACCTATACCGTCACTTACGCTGACGGGAAAAAAGAAGAACGAGAATTCAAAAGTTATTACCGGCCGTGGCAAGCGGTGTGTTTAGTGGGCGTAGAAAAACTTCAGCCACAGGCTGATCCGCCCCTGGCGGAGAGTGAACCGGACGGGGAATCAGTAAACCCCGTTACAAATCCTGGCACCTAGAAGTATAGCTTAGTGGCTTTGCCCTTAGTGAATTGGGGCGTAGCTTTACGGTAACTATTTTGGATGTTAGGATTTGTAACGGGGTAAATACAGTAAATTCAGCAAGTCCAGTAAATTAAAATAATCTCTAACAAAAAATCGCCGGATGAAGGCGATTTTTTGATACGAGACTTGAGTCTGCAGAGAGGAGTAATAGTACGAGGACAGGAGAAGGAAAAGGAGAAGCCAAAACCCTCTGCTACCTACGAACTAGTGCCCACGCTTGTCGTCTCTGCAGGCTCAAGCCTGACATTTCATATTTGGCGATCTGTTTCGTTGCCGACTGTGGGGCTCCTCACCGTACCAGTCAAAAAAGTACGGCTCGTTCACTCCTCGTCGGCGCCTCACATCTCATCCAAATCTGAAATGTCTAATTATGTAAATTTACGTTTTTACCCTTGATTTACAGTAAAAAAGAACGCCTCGACCGCTTTTCTATTGTGAGAAAAGTCGAGGGTTTATGCAATTACAATCATCATAGCACGGGCAAAAAATGCTGTCAAGGGGGATAAATTATGCCTTGTATTCTCTAAGTATTCTCTAATTTCTTGTCAGGGCACTCTAATGGTGATACCGTATATTTATGTCTAAAACAGAATTGCGGATAAACTCGTCCCAGACGCAGACCGGGGAAGAGCAGTTTGAACAGACCCTGCGGCCCAAGCGTTTGGCAGATTATATCGGTCAAGAAAAAATCAAGCAGCATCTTGATATTTTTATGGCGGCGGCCAGGAGTAGGAAGGAGCCGATGGAGCATATTTTGTTGCACGGTTCTCCCGGGTTGGGCAAGACTACGCTCGCCAATGTGATTGCGGCCGAAATGAATGTGCAGATCCGCATTACTTCGGGGCCCGCCCTAGAACGAGCTGGCGATCTGGCGGCGATTCTGACTAATTTGTCGGATCATGACATTTTATTTATTGATGAGATTCATCGTTTGCCGCGGGTGATCGAAGAAGTTTTATATCCGGCCATGGAAGATTACGCGCTTGATATTGTACTCGGCAAAGGTCCGAGCGCAAAAACATTGCGGCTCGATTTGCCCAAGTTCACGCTTATTGGGGCAACCACGCGCGTGAGTTTGCTATCGGCGCCGTTGCGCGATCGGTTTG
>CAZHFX010000047.1:0-1961 GCA_964531745.1 uncultured Gammaproteobacteria bacterium | reverse complement strand
AGGCGCAAAGACGCCAGCACCCCGGGCGTCAAATCGCAATACCATGTCACTGCTGGACGGGCTGACAGACATCTCACCCTGGCTCGCCGGCACAATCGGCACATCGCTGAAATACGCTGTTTGCGCGGATTGACCGTCCACCACGTTAGAAATCCGCAGGCTAAAAGTGCCGGTCGCGGTGGCGTTAAGTTTTACTGTGTAAATTTGTCCGTCATCTTCCGGCAGGAAAATGAATTTATTGTCGGCAATATTCTCGTAGACAGCGCCCTCAATATCGCTCTCCACCAGACCATCTCCGGCCGGGCCGATGTGGCGGCCAGCCGCGTTGTAGGCGTGCAAATCCACCGGGCTATGGACGGAAACCAGCTTGCCGTTCAACTGGCAACCGGATTGATTGAGAGACACGTTAACCGGCAAAGCGGACGTGTCCATCGCGCCGGTAATAATTCGCGCGACCAATTGTTTAATGTTATCCAGACTCGGCATTTTGCTGTGCACGGTTTTCTGGACATACAAATTGGTGATTCCATTCTGAGGTGCAAGGTCGGCGCTTGGCAAAGGCACGGTGCCGTCGCCGGTTTCAAGGTCAAGCAGATACTCCTTTTCGCCGCGCTTGATAATTTTCTCAATCGTGGCGGTTTTACAGCCGACAATATTGTAAACATTCGCCCCGGATAAATTCAAGGCATCAAGCTGATTATGAAAAGCCGCGGCATCGCTCAGAAGCGCGGCATTAAGCCCTTTATCGGCCAAAAAACCGGCGGTTTCGGCGTAATTGAAAATCTTTTGCTGAATTAAATCATAAAAATAACCGCCTATCCGGTTGACATACGTTTCGCTCGGCAAAAGCTGATAAATAGACGCCATATTGCGGGCGATTTTCTTAATCTCCCGTTCATTGAGAAACGAAAAAACAAACTGTATGCCCAGATTATCGCCAAAAAGTAGGGTCTTCATGGCACTGGGCGCTCCCAAATGCGGGGTGCCAATGAATACTAATTTATTGATTTTTGACTGCGGATTATTGGCGATATATTGTTTAGCCGCCAGCCCGCCCATGCTGTGGGCTATCAAGTTGACGCGACTGGCGCCGGTAACCACCAAAACTTGGTCAATTTTTTGCTTAAGCTGTCCGGCTGTTAATCTGTTATCCAAACGCCAGTCATAAGGGAAAACGAATAGGTCACTATTTTCTTGATATCCGTTAGATTGCAAGATAGTTATTAGCGTCTTAAAATAATCAAAAAACAAAGATGGCTGTCTCAAAACATCACCAACCACCACGCTGGCATCGCTCGGCGTCCCGTCCTCTCTCATCATCAGCGGGTCCATAAATTCATCGCCGACATCGGTAAACATCCGTCCTATATCCAGCCATAGCGTTTCATTCCCCCTTTTCATTTCCGTGCCCAAAATGCCCGGAATTAAAATTACCGGTTCGTTTTTGACTGTAAAATTTAGCTCGCCCGTTGCCGGCAGACGGCCGGACAACCGGCCATCGGAGGCTTCAAAATGAAAAGCGTAATTTCCTTTGGGAAAGGTGCCGGTGGCGCCGGTAAAACCATAAATCTCTCCGTTTCTATAATCACCGTCTTGCCCCGGCAGAGCCGCCAGCGGGTAACTGGCGCCGCCGACAACCAATTTTATCTCTCCCGGCGACTGGTTCTCGGCATCGCGATATTCTGCGCGGAAAATTGGCTGACCGCCGGGCAAAAAAATGGCATTCGGCTCTACTCCGTCGCCAAAACCGCCCGTTGAAACAAAACTCAGCTCCGGGGCCGTGTTTCTTCCCTTGCCAATCCACGGGTCATATAGCACGTTGCCCCGGAATGTCTGGCCACGACCAAAAGGATTGCTGGCGACACTCGGCCCGGAATAGTCGCCCCACCAACTATTCCGGGCGTCTACTTGGGATCCGGACGGAAAATCGGCGTTGATAGCGCCGCTTTGATTGTCATGAA
>CAZHFX010000046.1:0-2032 GCA_964531745.1 uncultured Gammaproteobacteria bacterium | reverse complement strand
ACTACCGGTCGCGGTGCCGCGACGGGTGCGTCAACCCAGCGGCGAATCTCACCGAGCGCCAGCTCGACCAAGTGATCGTCGACGTCCTCGGCCGTATCCGACTCACGGAGGAGGAATGCGCGCAGCTACGGGCCCGCGCCCCGCGTGAGTTCGCGCGGCTTGAGACGGATCAGACCGAGGAAAGGGAGGCGCGCACGCGCGAACAGCAACGTCTGCGCAGGGACCTCTCCTACCTCGACGAAAACAAAATCACGCTCCTGCGGGAGGGAGCGTACAACGCGGGCGAGTACCACGCGGAAGTTGAACGGCTACGAAAAAGGCTCGCCGTGGTGACGCAAGAACAAGAGCGCTCGACGGCGGAGATCGTCTCCGAGCGTCTCAACGATGTGCTCGGACTTACCGAACTGCTAAAAATGGCTGAACTCAGCTACAAAGACGCATCGCCGGAGAGAAGGCGAGATCTCGTCGTTGCCCTCGTTACCGAACTGGTAGTCGTGGGCGGAAACATCGCGAAGATTGGGGCGCGGGATGCCTTCAAGCAACTGCTTGATCGGCCCCGCGACACGCCGTGCGGAGAGGGGGAGATTCGAACTCCCGAGGGCTTGCGCCCTGCAGCTTTAGCAAAGCTGTACGATAGACCACTCTGACACCTCTCCATGGGTCAAAAAGTATTGATAGTATAACAAAAAAATGAATTTCGTCAAGCTATGGCCGAGGGCGGCGGTTGTTGTATTTTACCCGAGTGGTATGCTATACTTACTCAAAAGGCGTTTTTATTTTTAATTTTTTTGTATGGAAGAAAATAAACCAATGGGGCAACCAATGCCCGCGACGATGCCCGTCGCGAATACCGAGGGAGCGGCGACTCAGCCGCCCGCCGGCAAGAACACCATTATGGCGTTCGTAGCCTATATCTTATTTTTTATTCCGCTCCTCACCGAATCTAAGAGTGACCCGTTTGTGAAGTTTCATGTTAAGCAGAGTCTTGGCCTTTTGCTTATGTGGGTGGCGACTTTAATTATTGATCGTTTGCCGTTTGTGTGGGTGGCCGCGCCGTTTTTACAAATTGCCGTCTTTGTTTTGTGGATTATCGGCATTGTTTACGCTCTCCAGAGCAAACAGCAGGCAGTTCCGCTGGTCGGCCGGTATTTTGAGAAGCTCAATTTTTAATGAAAAAAATGAGGCTCGCTAGTTCCGTTTTCTATCATGGCGGTTTTATTCCTAAAGAATATAGTTGCGACGGGGTTGGCGAGCATCCGCCGCTCCAGTTGTTTGGCGTGCCGGAAGAGGCAAAGAGTTTGGTTTTGATCGTGGACGATCCGGACGCTCCGCTCGGTCTTTGGACGCACTGGCTTTTGTGGAATATTGACCCGCAGACAATTGAAATTAAAGCATGTGAAGTTCCTGCTGGCGCGGTGCAAGGCAAAACCAGTTCGGGGGAAAATGTTTGGGGGCCGCCGTGTCCGCCGTCGGGAACGCATCATTATCGGTTCAAACTGTTCGCGCTGGATGCCGCGCTAGTTTTAGATTCAAGCGCTAAACAGAAAGATTTGGAAGCGGCTTTGCCGGGGCGGGTGCTAGACCAGGCGGAGCTGATTGGGCTCTACGCTAGGGAAAAATAAACCCGACCCTGCGCTTTAGCGCAGGGTATCTGGGCGGGCTTCTAATAAAAATATGTATACTTGTCCGATGCATCCGAAGGTTGTTTCCGATAAGCCCGGCCTGTGCCCGGAATGCGGTATGAATTTGGCGCTCATTCCATCGGCGAAAACTCGGCGGAATGAGCTGGCGCCGCCGGAAACACACTCGGCCAGTAGCCACGGCGGTGCGGGGTATGATAAACATACCGGCCATTCAACCAACATCTTCAAAACAAAATTTTGGGTGAGTCTGGCGCTGTCTATTCCAATTGTCATTTATTCAGATATTGCTCAACAACTTCTTCATTATAAAGCGCCAGCATTCCCGGGCTCTATTTTTTTATCGCTTGTTTTGGCGTCAGTTATTTTTTTTATGGCGGTTCCGTGTTTAT
>CAZHFX010000045.1:0-2245 GCA_964531745.1 uncultured Gammaproteobacteria bacterium | reverse complement strand
GTAGTAAAACAGTTTTTAAGTAAATAGGCGAAATTCAAAGGTTGAAACTCCGGTTCCCGACTTTTGAGTTTTTTGGCCGACGGCGCGCCCTGGTGTTGCCTTCGCGGTCTAGCTTTTCAACAATATTATGGCTGATGAACAAAAACAATCGTCCCTATCTCCGAAGATCTCCTTTGTTCTTGGTTTAGTAACCGGGCTGGCGATCTTTGGCTTAGTCGCTTTTGGCGTGGTGATGATCCGCGGCGGCGAATCAAACGGCGGGGATACGGCCGGCACGCAACCAACTCCGAGCGGTGATCCTACAGAGCCGGCAGTACCAGACGGCCAACCGCAAGATGTTACAATGGCTGCGGTGACGGAGAAAGACCATTTGCGCGGGCCATTAGACGCGCCGGTAAAGATTGTGGAGTACTCTGACTTTGAATGTCCGTTCTGCAAACGATTTCACGAAACCATGAAGCAGTTGAAAACCGATTACGGCGATAAGGTTACTTGGGTTTATCGTCATTTTCCTTTACTTTCCTTACATACGCAGGCCTTAAAAGAGGCCGAGGCCGCAGAATGCGTGGCCGATTTAGGCGGCAACGACGCTTTTTGGAAATTTACCGATAAAATTTATGAAGTTTCCCCAGGTAATGATGGGTTAGATCTTAAGACCGTGCCGGATTTAGCGGCTAGCGTGGGCGTGGACAAGGCCAAGTTCCAGGAATGCTGGGACAGCGGCAAGTATACTGAGGGGGTTAAGGCTCAAGATCAGGATGCTATTACTGCCGGTGCCCAAGGCACTCCATTTAACGTAATCATCGGCCCGGACGGCAAAACCACTCCGCTAGCAGGCGCTTACCCGATAGAATCCTTTAAACAGATTATCGATCCGATGTTGGCGAGCGTAAAGTAGATTAATCACTTAAAACATTTAAGAAATACTCCACCGATTTGGTGGAGTATTTTTGTTGTGGTACAATACAGACACTGTTTATGTATTTACTTTTCGACATCGGCGGCACAAAAATGCGGCTGGCTGTTTCGCCTGATGGCCGCAAAATTGATGCCGTAAAAATAGTGCCCACGCCATCGGATTTTAAGATTGGCATGGCTCAATTTAAGCGTCTGGCCGGCGAATTATTAGGCGGCACCAAGCCAGAGGCGATTGCCGGCGGGATTGCCGGGCCTTTAAATTTGGCAAAGACTAAAGTCATTGGAGCGCCGCATCTGCCGCTCTGGCAAAATCAGCCCTTGGCCGCTACATTAAAGCGGCTGACCAGGGGAAAGGTTTTTATCGAAAATGACGCCGCTTTGGCCGGATTGGGCGAGGCCTTGTCCGGTGCTGGGCAGGGTTATAAAATTGTCGCGTATTACACCGTCAGCACCGGCGTCGGCGGAGCGCGGATTGTGGACGGCAAGATTGACGCGCACAGCTTCGGGTTTGAGCCAGGGCATCAAATTATTGGGCTCGAGTCAAACGGTCATGGTGGGAATATTCGGCCAATATTTTTGGAAAGCCGGGTATCTGGTTCTGGACTGACGCAACGCTTTCAAAAAACTCCGGAGCTGATTACTGACAAGGCGGTGTGGGCCGAAGTAGGGCGCTGGCTGGCATATGGTTTATACAATACTCTGGTTCACTGGTCGCCGGAGGTGATTGTTTTAGGCGGCGGGCTGATCGAGCACGAGGCGATTGACTTAAAAATAGTCCGCAATGAGCTCGGGAAATTGAATCATATTTTTCCGGCAGTACCCCCGGTGATGCGCGCGCGTTTAGGCGGGCTGGCCGGTTTGCACGGTGCGTTACAGTATTTACGGCAGGAATTGTAACAAGGCTCAAAAATGTCGCCAAAAAAAGTGCCACGTCGCTCGCGAGCGACGTGGCTGGTAGCGACGGCATGATACCATCAATACCATTACTACTGCAAAGTAGTATATTTTTTTTTAGAAATGATGTCAACCCCGTTAGAAACTAGCAGGGGACGGATGTTTCTAACGGGGTCAACCCCGAACCAAATTCCGGCAATATCTGCGCTAAAATTTTATTGATTGCGCGAAACCGCCTACGGCTTGATACCTTGAGTAGTAAAAAGTATTTCCAAGCTATTGAATTATTACGTCAAACTTGACAAAATAGTAAAAATGTTATAGTATATTGACATGGATTTTTTTGTTTTATTTACACTGTTTGTCAGTTGTTTGACAACTTGAGTCTAAAAAATGGAGGTACGAAAAATGACCGAAAATCGGGAAAAGGTAG
>CAZHFX010000044.1:0-2276 GCA_964531745.1 uncultured Gammaproteobacteria bacterium | reverse complement strand
GAAGTCATGCGTTGTTTCGTCTATTCCGTCCTGCTCGTCGCTCTCACTGCCTGCGCCACAACGCAGACGCAGGCCGCCATCCCGCACTTCACCCTCTCGTACCGGAACTACCCCTGCTACGTAGAGGGGAAGGATCCGAGGTTCTGTATGGCGGTGGACAACCTGTATCTGTTGCACTATGGGAAGGAGGCGGAAACCGCAGAGGTGACGGAGTGGATCCGTGCTCAGGGATACGAACCGGTGGGGAGGGACACTCTGGTCTACTTCAGCGAGATCATGCGGAATTTGCCCGACATGGCGTACATGGTTGCGACGCTTCGGACGACCACGGAATACCCCAACCCGTTCTTCATCGATGCGGACAGCGGGGAACTGTTGGACGACCTCCTCTCCGGGCAGACGACGAGGGGAAACAAGTGGCCGGCGTCGACACGGTTCCTGACCCGCAAAGCGCAACAGGGGTGCGCGCAGCAATTTGCGACCGGGGAGGAGGTCATCGCCTGCGAGTGATGACCAAGTTGGTGGATGTGTCTCCACCGCAACCTTTTCTTCCTGTTCAGAAAAACGACGAGGGGCAGACACAGCAAGACCGCCCCAACTCGTTTTGACTAGAAAATTTCTAATCAGAACGAGGCGGTCTTGCTGTAGCGGTTCCCGCTATTTCTAACACAAACAACCCCGACTTTACGTCGGGGTTGTTTTAAATTGTGCGGCCTCGCCATCCTTGCCAATTTTAGCGAAAAAAGATAAGATACCCAACACTTCATCTATAACCTTTTTATGTCAATATTTATCAAAGATTTAGCCCGCCAGGTGGGCGAAACAGTGGAAATTAAAGGTTGGCTCTACAACAAACGCTCCAGCGGCCCCATCGCGTTTTTGGAACTGCGCGACGGCTCGGGTTGGGTGCAGGCGGTGGCCGTAAAAGACAAAGTTTCGGCTGAAGTGTGGAGCAGAGTTGAGGCAGTTTCGCAAGAATCATCGGTCGTGGTCACCGGCGTGGTTTCCAAACATCCGAAAAAAGAAAATGTTTTTGAAGTACAATTAACCAACCTCGCGGTTGTCCAGTTGGCGCACGATTATCCTATTTCCAAAAAAGAACACGGCCCGGATTTTCTGATGGAGAATCGCCACCTGTGGCTCCGCAGTAAAAACCAGTGGGCTATTTTACGCGTCCGTGATGCCGTTATCACCGCCATCAATGAGTTTTTGCACGGCGAACAATTTATTAAAGTAGACTCGCCAATTTTTACTCCAAACGCCTGCGAAGGCACCAGTACTCTCTTCGCTGTACCATACTTTGATCTGGGTAGTGCTTATCTTTCCCAGTCCGGCCAGCTCTACATTGAAGCCGCCATCGCCTCGGTTGGCCGCTGTTACGACTTTGGGCCGGTTTTTCGCGCCGAAAAAAGCAAAACCAAACGCCACCTCACCGAGTTTTGGATGATGGATGCCGAAGCGGCCTTTGTGGAGCATGATCAAAATTTGGCTATTCAAGAGGGCCTGGTGCGCCACATCATTCGTCATTGCCTGGCGCACTGCCAAGAAGAGCTAACAATTTTGGAGCGCGATATTGAGAAATTAAAAAAAGCGGACGCGCCCTTCACGCGCTATACCTACGACCAGGCGATAGAAAAACTGCATGAGTTGGGGAGCGATATCAAACACGGCGAAGACCTTGGCAACGATGACGAGGGGCTATTAACCAAAGACAGCGCGGTGCCGGTTTTTATTGAAAAGTGGCCGAAAGAAATCAAGCCGTTTTATATGAAACTAGACCCGGCTGACCCGCGCCGCGCGTTGAACGACGACCTCATCGCGACCGAAGGTGGTGGGGAGCTAATCGGCGGCAGTCAGCGCGAGGAAAATGTTGATATTTTACTTGAGAGAATTAAAAAAGAAGGGTTGAGTCAAGCCGACTATGAATGGTATCTTGACCTGCGCCGCTATGGCGCCGTGCCGCACTCCGGTTTTGGTATCGGCCTGGAGCGCGCCGTCCGTTGGGTTTCCGGCGCGGAGCACATCCGCGAGTGTATTCCGTTCCCACGGACGATTGGGAGATTGAAACCGTAATGTTGGTATTTTACTTTTTGGATAAGAGTAGGAAAGGGTATTGACAAATTATCTGGATCTGGTAAAATAGATAATGCTAACCACGGATCCTATTGAACCCTGAAAGTCCGAGATTCATTTCTCGGTCTTTCTTTTTTCATAAAAAAATGATAAAATATTTTCCGTGGAGTTTAAGGGGGCCACCTCACGGTGAGGCATCCGTG
>CAZHFX010000043.1:0-2425 GCA_964531745.1 uncultured Gammaproteobacteria bacterium | reverse complement strand
AAGAAGTGTCTATTCCCTGTAAAGATTTAGTGCCGGGCGATATTGTCATCATTGAAGCGGGCGATATCATTCCCGCCGATTTGCGTTTGTTCGTGGCCAATGACCTGGCTATTGATGAATCAATATTAACCGGCGAATCGGCGCCGGTTGAAAAAACCGCGGACGCTTTTTCCAAAGCCGCCTCCGCGTATCATGAAGCGACGAACTGCGCTTTCACCAGCACCACCGTTATGAGCGGCAAGGGGGTCGGAGTAGCAATCGCCACCGGCCGCGTTACCGCATTAGGCGACATTTCACGATTGACCGTGGAAACTTATCATGAAAGCTCTTTCCAAAAAGGCATTGCCAAATTCAGCAAGTTTATTTTGCGAATGATTTTGGTCATTTTGGTTGTGCTTTTTGGCGTAAATATTTTTATCAAAGGCGGTAACGCCAACATTTTTGAGCTTTTGTTATTCTCTGTTGCGCTCGCCGTGAGTGTTGTGCCGGAAGCTTTGCCGGTTGTCACCACCATCGCCCTCTCGCGCGGGGCGGCGCTGATGGCCAGGCACAAAGTGGTGGTGAAGCGTTTGTCCGCCGTGGAAGACTTGGGCAGTATTGAAGTGCTTTGCGTCGATAAGACCGGCACATTAACGGAAAACCATCTGACCGTCCGCGATGTTTTTGGCGCTGACCGGGCAAAAGTGCTTTTTTCCGCCGCGCTCGCCTCGTCTTTTTTGGGCGAAAAAAAACGCGAACCGAACAACGCGTTTGATTTGGCTCTGTGGGACGCTTTGCCGGCAGGCGAACGAAAGACCCTGTCGCGTTATAGCAAGATAAGCGACATTCCGTTTGATCCGGTGCGGCGCCGAAATAGCGTTTTAATCAAGACTGGCAGTGTCTGCCGTTTAATCGTTCGCGGCGCTCCCGAAGTAGTCGCGCGGCTGTGCCTTAATTTGCCTCTGTCCGAGAAAAAGAAAATTGACCAGTGGATATTGAACGAAGGGAAGGTGGGCAATCGCGTAATCGCGGTGGCGGAACGTTCTCTGTCTGGCCGCGAGTGTCATTCAGTTGGCGATGAAGGCGGTCTCTCGTTTGTCGGTTTAATATCATTTGTTGATCCGGTAAAAGCCACGGCGCCATCCGCTCTCGCCGAGGCCAAAAAACTCGGAGTGCAGGTAAAAATTTTGACCGGCGACAGCCGCGAGGTGGCCGCGGCCGTGGCCGCGAGTGTCGGCCTGGTGCGGGGCAACCATGAAGTGATAACCGGTGAAGAACTTGATGCTCTCGCGACGCGCGCAGAGAGGCAAGCGGCGGCGGAGAAAATGATTGTTTTTGCCCGAGTATCGCCTCGGCAAAAATATGAGATTATCGAACTCTTGCAGAATAAATTTGAGGTCGGTTTTCTCGGCGAGGGCATCAACGATGCCCCTGCTCTCAAGATGGCTAATGTGGGCATTGTCGTTGATGGCGCCTCTGATATTGCCCGCGAGGCCGCCGATATTGTTCTCCTGAAGAGGAGCTTGTCTGTTATTATTGACGGCATTCGCGAGGGCCGGGAAATTTTTGCTAATACCGTAAAATACATTAAGGCAACGCTCATCTCAAACTTCGGCAATTTTTTTGCCATTGCTGTCGCGTCTCTGCTTATCCCTTATCTGCCCATGTTGCCAGCGCAAATTTTGTTGTTGAATCTTTTGTCGGATTTTCCTATGATCGCCATTGCCGCCGATACGGTGGATCGCGACGAACTGCGCCGTCCGCGCAGTTACAATGTCCGCGAGGTGGTGATTATTTCTCTCATTCTCGGTGCGGTGAGCACCGTGTTTGATTTTATATTTTTTGCCGTTTTTAATCGGCAGGAGCCGGCTATTCTCCAGACCGGTTGGTTTATTGGCAGTGTTTTGACCGAGCTTTTGCTTATTTTTTCCATTCGCACCCATTTTTTCTTCGCGCGCGCCAAGCCGCCGAGGTTTATTTTAGCGACGCTTAGTGTTGTTGCCTGCCTCGCGGCTATTGGCATACCGTACAGCGCGTTTGGGCAAAATATTTTTGGTTTTATTCCGCCCAACGGCCGGAGCCTCTTGCTGGTGCTTGTCATCGCCAGCAGTTATTTTATCGTGACGGAAACAATCAAAGTTTTGTTTTATCAGAGCGCCAGTCATCTGAAAGCCGTGAATCATCAGGCCGCCATATTGCCGAACGGCTTGATTAATTAAACGGGGTAGGGTATACTGAAAAACACTAAACGCGGGTATCGTATACTAAGGTATATGGTATCCTCGTTCGGAAAAGCGAGCAAGCTCGCTTTATCACTCACTGCGGGTATCGTATAGCGGCTATTATGGGTCCTTGCCAAGGACCAGATAGGGGTTCGACTCCCCTTACCCGCTCAAAAATAAAACAGGATGCTATGATCCTGTTTTATTTTTGACGGATGGGAGTC
>CAZHFX010000042.1:0-2572 GCA_964531745.1 uncultured Gammaproteobacteria bacterium | reverse complement strand
TCATGAAAACTACTGCTGACCACTTCCAACGCGGGAAATGGCGTATACGGAGTAGCCAAACCAAACTGAGCGCTGTGTGATATTTCAATGTTATCAATCATAATAGGATTACTGCGGTTGGAAATTGAAAGACTGGCGCCGCTCGAACCGCCATAGCGAAAAATGACATTTTGGAAATATACTGAGCTAAAAGTATTTATTAAATCAATAGAAATAGATTCCCAATCTCCCGGATGAGGCGCGGTAGCCGAACCATCTTGGTTAGTGTCGCCGCCGACGCTGTCATCGCTGAAAGAGGTAAAAATTACCGGATCCTCAGGTGTTCCAAACGCTCTAAAATCAGCGCTTATATCAATTTGGGGCGACAAATTCTCGCCGCCAACACAATCCGTTCTTTGATAAAACTTTATTACCACTCCAGCCTCTATACCGGACATAAAACCATGCGGAATGAGATTGCGGTGGGTGCCACAACCGCCAAAAACGACATAGGGGCTTTCGGCTTTAAGAAAAACGCTGGGAAACTCAAATAGACCGGTGTTCTCATTCACTCCGACGGGAGTAAACGGGCCAGTGGGAAGAACCGCGGATACTTTTGCCAAAGACGGCAAAAAAGATCCTAAAATAACAAAAAAGGCTAGACCAAAAGCCTTGCCCGCTAAAAATCTCGCTTTATAATCGCGATTTAAAACCCTTTTCATATCCTCCCTAAAATAAACTACTGACAAAAATTATTCGCTCCGGGGCTTGGAATCGGACCAAGATATGCAGATTCAAAGTCTGCAGTCCTACCATTAGACGACCCCGGAATGTGTTTGGACACCCACTACACTTTCAGCTGTCGCCGCATGGCCAAAGAACTGGAGAAGACTGTGAGCAAAAGCACCGAGATAGCTTGAATTCCAAACAGGTACAGCATATGCGAGGAGTAGTAGTTTGTCAAGGAAAAACCGTTGGGAAACACCACACTCACATAACGATCTAGATAACGAGTGGCGAAATACATAACAAGCATAGCCAGCCCGACGCTCGCTATCGTAAATACGAATGATTCCAAAAGATAGGGTCCGCGGATGAACCAATTGTTAGCCCCGACCAAACGCTTGATGCTTATCTCCGCGCGTTGAGTAAAAATAGCCACTCTAATAGTGTTGAAAATAATCATAAAAGAAATTAGCGCGAATAAGAGCGAAAGCCCGAGGCCCACGCGCTCAATGCGATTGGTGATAGTCTGAATGCGGTCCAGCGCCTCCTCGTGGCCTTCAAAACTCTTGCCTTCAATCAGCGGATCATACTCCGGCACGCTCACCGCCTGGATAATTTTCCGGTAATCCCCCGGCTCTTTAGTTCTTATGACGAGCGTGGGGCCGAACGGGTTGCCGCCCAACTCGGAAAGAGCGCCCAGCACCTCCGCGCTGAACTGATGGCGAGTTTTGAATGATTGCAAAACCTGCTCGCGCGTCAACAGATCAATCTGGGTAATCTCCGGAAAAGTGGCAAGATAACTTTTAATTTCTAAAACCGATTTGTCGGCAATGGCCGGCGCGAGATAAAAACTGATATTTATCTGCTCTTTCACCAACCGAACGGCCTCTTTAGTCATAACGTCCATGGACCAAAGCATGTTGATGGACAGAAGCATCAGGAGCAAAATAAACACCGTCATGGCAGACAGCCCCAAATTACGGACAATATCCTGAAAAGCGAACCTAATTACGCGGAAAAAAGAAGGCATAGGATTATAAAACGTATTTACCCTCGGCGTCATCATTGATAATTTCGCCGTTAGCGAGAGTGACCACGCGCCGGCGAAGCTGGTTGACAACTTCGCGATTGTGCGTTACGAGCAGTATGGTGGTGCCAAACTCGTTAATTTTTTTTAAAATCTCAATAATTTCTCCGGTATTGATGGAATCCAAATTACCGGTCGGCTCGTCAGCAATAATAACCTTGGGGCGATGCACAAGCGAACGGGCGATCACTACCCGTTGTTGTTCGCCGCCGGACAGCTGATTGGGGTAACGATTCATTTTATTACCCAAACCGACAATGTTGAGCACCTGCGGCACCACCTGATTAATGCGCCCTGAGCGCTCTCCCGCGACTTCCAAAGCGAAAGCGACGTTTTCGGCCACGGTTTTTTGAGGCAACAATTTAAAATCCTGAAAAATAACGCCGATCTGCCGGCGAAGATAGGGTACGATGCTGGACTGGATGCCGGTGATATCCCAATCGCCGATGGCGATCTGCCCTTTGGTTGGACGCTCCTCGGCAATTAAAAGTTTGACCAAGGTGGTTTTCCCCGCCCCGCTTTGCCCAACCACCGACACAAACTCACCGGGCTTAATGGTGAGGTTGATATCTCGAAGGACTGGCGCCGCGACGGAATAAAATTTAGAAACGCCGTGTAATTTAATCATACGCGAAAAAAACGAGATAAACCCATTATAGCACAGTATGCTAAAACAAAAAACACGACTGTCGCCGTGATGTGGATAAGGAAAATTGGAGCCCCCGGTCAGAATCGAACTGACGTTTGTGGTTTACGATACCACTGTTCTGCCACTGAACT
>CAZHFX010000041.1:0-2726 GCA_964531745.1 uncultured Gammaproteobacteria bacterium | reverse complement strand
TATACGGCGATGGCTCGCAAACTAGGAGCTTTTGTTATGTTGATGACTTGGTGAGGGGCATGGTTGCCCTCATGAATTCTCCCGCGACCATTCAGGGTCCGATTAATTTTGGCAATCCGCAAGAAAAAACTGTCCGCGAGTTAGCTGAGGCCGTTCGAGCTTTAACAAAATCGTCTAGTAAAATAATTTTTCAGCCATTGCCAATTGATGATCCTCGCCGCCGGTGTCCGGATATCACCAAAGCAAAACAACTGTTTGGCTGGCAACCCACCATTGATTTGGAAGAAGGTTTGGAAAAAACTATTACGAATTTTCGCAATCGTCTTGGCCGGTAGCGCGGTAAATCACGTTTTATGAAAATTTCAACCAAACGGATCCTTATTTTTTCTACAGCCTATCTTCCTTTCGTCGGCGGAGCCGAAGTAGCGGTTAAAGAGATAACTGACCGTTTAGCTGATGATTTTTCTTTTGTTTTGATCACCGCCCGTCTGAAGCCCGATTTGCCGGAGTACGAAAAAATTGGCGCGGTAGAAATTTACCGAATTGGCAAAGGCAATGCATGGGATAAATACCGTTTGATTTTATCCGGGTGGAAGAAAGCGCAAGAGTTGGCTCCGCCAGCTGGCGGGTTTGATCTGGTGTGGGGCATAATGGCGAGCTACGCCGGTTTTGCCGCGCTGCGTTTTAAGAAAAGAAATAAGGCCGCGCCATTTTTGCTCACTTTGCAAGAAGGGGACAGCCGATGGGATATTTATAAACATGTTTGGTGGTGCTGGCCGTACTTTAAGCAGATTTTTAAAAAAGCGAACGAGGTGCAGGCCATCAGTTCATATTTAGCCCGCTGGGCCGCTGAACTGGGGTTTTCTGGCACGCCCGTTATTATCCCTAATGGCGTTGACCGGCCAGCATTTGCTTCTCCAACCGGTAACAATCAGGCGACGTTGCGGCGGGATCTGCGCGCGCAATTGAAAATTCCTGAAGACGCAAAAATTGTTATCACTGTTTCCCGTTTAGTTAAAAAGAACGGGCTTGAGGATCTGCTGTTGGCCATGGCTCTTCTGCCGGCTACTACTCATATGGTTGTTTTAGGGAGTGGCGCGCTACAGACTTCGCTGGAGCGATTGAGCGCGCAGCTTAGACTTACCAAACGCGTTTATTTTTTAGGAGGAATTGCTCACCAGAATATTCCACCCTATCTGTGGGGGAGCGATGTTTTTTGCCGGCCGAGCCTGTCCGAGGGGTTGGGCAACGCCTTTCTTGAAGCCATGGCGGCCGGTGTTCCCGTGGTGGCCACTCCCATCGGCGGTATTCCAGATTTTTTAACCGATGGCGAGACCGGTTTGTTTTGTCAGGCGGCCAACGCGGAAGATATCGCGCAAAAAATTGAGCGTGTGCTCACCGATTCAGTTTTGCGCGACAAGCTTCGCGCCAATGCCAGCGCACTCGTGGCACAGGTCTATTCTTGGGACAACATTTCGCCGAGAATGGCGGATCTTATGCGTTCTCTCATATGAAGATACTCATTGCCGCGGATATTTTTCCACCCCAGGCTGGCGGGCCAGCGACGTATGCTGTCACGCTCGCTAATGAATTGGTGAAGCAGGGGATTGAAGTTAGCATTGTGTCTTTGAATTCCCATTCAGACAAAAAAGTACTGGATAATCGCGTCGCTCTGTTTTCGGTGAAGAGCAGTTTCAAGCCTCTGCGTTATTGGCAATATTATAGATTGTTATTAGCCCGGGGGCGTAGCGCGGACGTTATTTACGCGATGGGTCCGGTCAATGCCGGTTGGTCGGCCTGGCGCGCCGCCCGAAAATTGAGGAAAAAGTTTGTCGTCAAAGTGGTGGGAGACTATGCCTGGGAACAGGGCCAGGTGCTTGGCTTAATCAAAGATTCAGTGGATGATTTTCAAAAGAAATCGTATGGCGGGAAAGTGGGCTGGCTCAAAAAGATTGAAGCCAATGTGGCGAGCGTAGCCGACTGTGTCATTGTGCCCAGTAAATATTTAGCCGGCATAGTGAAGGGCTGGGGGGCGCCGGAGGACAAAGTTGAGGTGGTGTACAATGCCATTGAAGTGTCGCCAACGGTCAAACCAATGGAAAAACCAGAGGGGGAGCGCTGGGTGGTGAGTGTGGCCCGCTTGGTGCCATGGAAGGGCTTGGAAGCGGCCATGCGTGCGGTTAAAGAGCTTTTGAAAACATTCCCTGATCTTAAGTTTAAAATTGTTGGCGACGGGCCAGACCGTAAACGGTTAGAGCAGATTCAAAATGAACTTGGGCTCATGTCGGTGGTATCATTTTTTGGTAATGTGCCGCGCGCTGAAGCGCTATCGTATATTGCCGCCGCCGACGTCGTGATTTTGAATAGCGGCTACGAAGGCCTGTCGCATATGTTGTTGGAAGCGCGTTTTCTTGGCCGCACGGCCATTGCCAGCCGAGTGGGTGGCAATCCGGAAGTGTTTTCGGATAAGTTTCTGTTCCCGCGGGACGATGTGTACGCTATTGGTGAATGTCTTAAAAATGCGCTGGCTCATCCGGCCGAACCAGTTTCACCGGAGTTTGCCGCGCGGTTTAGTTTTGAGACCATGATTGCGGAAACGAAGAAAATATTAGAAAAAGTATGCGCCGGTTAATGATCAGTTTAGATAAAAAAATTCCTGATCCCGCCTCTGCTGTTGCCAAGCGGATGATTGAGTATGGGAAAGAAAACGAGCTTTTTATTTTAAT
>CAZHFX010000040.1:274-3013 GCA_964531745.1 uncultured Gammaproteobacteria bacterium | reverse complement strand
GGGCGATCGCCGTCGCTGTCGCCGGGTGGTCGCCGGTGATCATCATTATTTTTATTCCCGCTTTGTGGCAAGCAGAAATCGCCGCACGCGCTTCCGGGCGGGGCGGGTCAATCATGCCCACCAGCCCTAAAAAAGTCAGGCTATGTTCAGCCGTTTCCAGCGTAGAAGCTGGCGCGTAAGCGATGGCGATGACCCGAAGCGCTTGGCCGGCAAATGTTTCCGCGGCGTCCATAATCTCCCGGCGCTTTTTTTCAGTGAGCGGCTGGGCGCCGGTCGCTCCGCGGTAGTAAAGAGAGCCGGCCAAAATAATTTCCACCGCGCCTTTGGCGTGCGCCATCATTTCCGTTCCGCTTTGGTGGAGCGTAATCATTCTTTTTGTTTCAGAGGTAAAAGGAATTTCCGCCATCCGCCGGTATTTCTCATCCAGTAATTCTTTTGGCAGTCCCGCTTTATGGGCCGCCACCACGAGCGCCGCCTCGGTCGGGTCGCCTTTCAAGTTCCAGACGCCGTCAGTCGCCGTTAGCCGCGCGTCCGAGCAGAGCGCGCCGGATGTCAGCAATTGTTTTAATATATCAGCGGGAGCATAAGGGTTGTTTTGAAATAAAAAAATTCCGGTTGGTTCATAGCCGCTACCGGTGATATCCAAAGTTTCTCCGCTCGCGAGAAAAATTTTGCGCGCCGTCATTTCATCTTTTGTGAGCGTGCCGGTTTTGTCGGTGCAGATAATAGTGGTCGCGCCGAGCGTTTCCACAGCCGGTAAATATCGCACCAGAGCGTGGCGCTTGGCCATTCGCTGGACCCCGAGAGCGAGCGAAATAGTAACCGTCGCCGGCAGAGCTTCCGGCACCACCGCCACCGCTAGCGCGATGCCAAACACCAGCATTTCCAAGATGGGTTGGCCGCGCCACACCCCCAGCGCGGTGATTATTGCCACCGCCAGGAAGGCTATTTTAGCGAGGCTCGCCCCCATACGGTTTAAATTTTTTTGTAAAGGAGTATCGGTTCGCTCCACGGTCCGGAGCATTTGAGCGATATGGCCAAATTCGGTTTTCAAACCGGTGGCGGCGGCCACCGCCCGCCCCCGGCCATAGACAATGCTAGTGCCGGCGAAAACCATATTTTGCCGGTCTCCCACCGTCGCTTCCTCCGGGCAGAGAGTGTCGCTATGTTTTTCACGGGGCGCCGATTCGCCGGTAAGCGCCGCCTCATCGGCTTTAAGATTGTTTGTTTCAATCAGTCGCGCGTCTGCCGGAACGCGGTCGCCCATCGCGAGCAATATAATGTCGCCCGTCACCAGTTCGCGGGCCGGAATTTCCATTTCGCGCCCGGCGCGCACTACCAAAGCGAGCGGAGCGGCCAGTTCCCGCAAGGCTTGGAGTGCGCGCTCTGCCCGGAATTCTTGGACGAAACCCAGCGTTGCCGCCAAAATAATAATTACCCCGATAGTTATCGCTTCGGCGGTGTTGCCTAAAAAACCGGCGAGCGCCGTCGCGGCTAAAAGAATGATGATAAGAGTATTTTTGAATTGTTTTAAAAAAAGCAAAAGTGCGGAGGCTCGCTCTGGCGCCGTCAGCTCATTGGGGCCTTGTTGGCGCCAGCGTTTTTGCGCTTCGGCTGTGGTCAGGCCGCCGGCCGCGTCGGTATTTAGCCGGGTCAGAGTATCGGCTATCGGCAAAGTGTGAAAAATATGGGAATCCGCCAGCTGGCGGACTGGGCGCGCCGGCGGGGAAGCGGAAACAGCGGTTTTTCTGCTGGACTTGGTCATACTAAAAATAGTTTAATGAAAACCGCGTTGGTATAGTAGCACAATTCAGGTTTTTATTAAATTTTTTGGTTTTTCTCCCGCCTGTAAAAAAACAAAACAGCCCCGAAGGGCCGTTTGTTTTGGAGCGGAATTTACGAAAAAGTTCGGACGTTTTTTAAAGAAAATTATTAAAGGGGGCTATGGTGTAGGGGCGAAGCCCCTACAACCCCTGCCTGCCGGCAGGCAGGCCACAAAGGAACTAAGACACGTTCGGGCGCGGGCAAAAAGGAAGGGGTGAGGGGAGGGAATTTTGCCCGCCCGTGGCCGCCCGCCCACGTTCTCGCCGAGGGGGTGTTGTTTCGTGCGCTTTTTAGCGCGCGCTGCCACATTTACTAGACAAATATAGAACTGCCATTGATTAAATTATCTAATACTACAACTGTTTTTTTCGCCTTTGCATTTATATCCAATGATTAAATTTTCAATTTTTCCATATCTTGCAGTACTTACTACCGCACCTATCACTCTGTTGTCCTTTAGATCTTCTAACAAATTTTCTTCTTTAAATATGCCGGATCTGTATTGTACTAGTTTTTCGGCCACTGACAAATTTTTTAAGCTAAATAATAACTCTGTCAATTCAGCTGTTTTGCCTAGTTTGGATTTTGACAAGTTTAGGTGTCCGCCCTTATAAACACCATTTTTCAAATAGAAAAAAATGGTGTCATATTTTTCTGTGATAGAAGTGTATTTTCCAGCATCGTTGTTTGCTCCAGCCTTTATATAAATATACGCATCCTCGATCTCTCCTGTTATATTTATCCTACGGCCAACGCCACGTGCGCCATCATCATTTAAATATACCTTACTATCCCGCACGTAGTCAGTGGGGGTAATCAGACCTTCTGGGTATATGGAAACTTTTTTGTATGTCTCATATTTTTCAAAATCTGTAGGTTCATTTTGAACATTTTCATTAATATTATCAATACACT
>CAZHFX010000040.1:0-264 GCA_964531745.1 uncultured Gammaproteobacteria bacterium | reverse complement strand
GCACCAACAAGGTTCTTGCCTTCCTGACATTTATCACATTGGGGGTAATTTACAGTTTCGTTTAAACATTTTTTTGCTTCTTCGCCAGAATTTTTTTTGCCCCAAAAAGTGCCAAATAGTATAGCCAGTAATGACAAGGAAAAAATTAAGATATAAAATACCTTATTTTCTGCAGATTTATTCGACACTGGTTGTTCTGTTCCCATAGAATAAAACCTCTAAAGATTCTTTAATTTCTTTGATAAATAGCACGAATAAATACGA
>CAZHFX010000039.1:0-3323 GCA_964531745.1 uncultured Gammaproteobacteria bacterium | reverse complement strand
CGGATAGAGGGGTTCAATACCCCTTGGCTCCACACTAAAAACCACCCTAACGGGCGGTTTTTAGTTTAAAAAATATCTATGTATTTCACCTATTAAAGAGACAGAATGATCTTTTGTTTAATCAGGATAGATTGGGTAGGTCGGGGGTGGTCGGCCTAAGGCCGACCACCCCCGACCTGTTTTTGTTTTCTCCTTGCGGCCGCCTGCGTTTTCTAGGCGGCCTCCCTCGTGGCGCCCTCCATGATGGCGACCCCGGCCGAGCACCCGATCCGCGTCGCCCCGGCCGCGATCATCGCCATGGCGGTCGCGTAGTCCCTGATGCCGCCCGAGGCTTTGATGCCCATGTCCGGCCCGACCACCTCCCGCATGAGGCTGATGTCCGCGACGGTCGCCCCGCCTTTGCCGAAGCCGGTGGAGGTTTTGACGTAGTTTGCGCCCGCGTCTTTGGCCGCTTGGCAGGCCAGGCGTTTTTCGGTGTCGGTGAGTTGACCTGTCTCCACGATGACTTTGAGCGTCCTTCCCGGCGTCGCCGCACGCACGGCCTTGATGTCGCTGAAGACGACGGCGACGATGCCGGACTTCAGCGCTCCGATGTTGATGACCATGTCCAGCTCGTCGGCGCCGTTCGCGATCGCGTCGCGCGCCTCGACAGCCTTGACGATCGAAGTCGTGGCCCCGAGCGGGAACCCGATGACGGTGCAGACGCTGACGTCCGTTTGTCAAGGGGTGGTTATCAACTTTTGGCTAATCTTACATAAAAAACCAGCCAAAATGACTGTTTCAAAAGTTGCTTAATATAACAAATAGCGATATTACTTTACGGGAGTTTACGTTGTATTTATTGACGTAAATCTTGGTATTTCATTTCCGTCTACTGCAACATTCTCCAGAAACATCTTAAGAGGTCTCACCCATAAAGTACCCGCCGGGTAGCCGCGGTGTGCTGAAATTTTTTTATACACGACCATTTTTTCCATCGTTTCGCTATGGTTGGCGACGCCGATAACTTCTACGAGCGAGCCTTTGTAGTGCCGGAAGATTCCTGGTTGCATATGACAATAAACATGGTGCCGCGGGAGAGAGTCGCCCGCCAGAGGCGGATCCGCCTCTGGCGGAAACTCAGACGTGCTGGTGCCGATGGTGGGACTCGAACCCACACGACCGAAGTCATAGCATTTTGAGTGCTACGTGTATACCAATTTCACCACATCGGCGTAATATAGTAGGGTTATTCTAACCAAATTTTGGTCATTTGTCAATTATATGTTATTATAATGTAGGCCGCTCTGTAATCGTAAATTGTTAAGAATTTGGGGTTTAGAATTAAGGAATTCTGGAGTGTTATGTCTGTTATAATTTCCATCGTCAATCAAAAAGGAGGGGTGGGGAAAACCACCACTGCCGTTAATCTGGCGGCCGGTCTGGCCGAAGCGGGCAAATTTGTGTTGCTAGTTGACCTAGACCCGCAAGGCAACGCCACTTCCGGCCTCGGCATCAAATATCAGGAATTGGAAAAAGGTTTGTACCATGCTATGGTGGCCGACGCGCGCCTTCACGATGTGGTATTAAATACCAGCCACGCCGGGTTGCGCGTGGTTCCGTCCACACCAGATTTAGCCGGAGCCAATGTTGAGCTCGTCAACGTCGCCGGTCGGGAAGCCAAGCTCTCGGATATTTTGAAGGAAGTTTCCCACGCCTATGATTATGTTATCATTGACTCGCCACCTTCACTTGGTCTTTTGACCCTCAATGGCCTGGTGGCGGCGGACAAAATTCTTATTCCGGTGCAGGCGGAGTACTACGCCCTAGAGGGTCTAGGCCAACTTTTAAAAACCATTGAGCTGGTACGCGATAATATTAAGCCCAACATTGAAGTTTTGGGGGCAGTGCTCACGATGTTTGATTCCCGCAATCGTCTTTCTGAAGAAGTAATGCAGGAGCTCTATAAATATTTTCCGAATAATATTTTCCGTTCCGTTATTCCGCGCACCGTGCGCCTGGCCGAAGCGCCGAGCTTTGGCAAAAGTATTTTTCACTATGAGCCCTCCGGCAAGGGAGCGAAAGCGTACGAGCGATTAACGCGCGAGATGCTGGATTATTTTGAACAAGAATAATTAGCAGTTTAATATTTAGCATTTTCCGCCAAGGCGGATCAGCCTCCGGCTGAAGAAATTTCATATTATTGTATGTCCATCGGTCGCGGTTTGGGGGCCCTCTTAACCCCCACCACTGGAAAGAAAAATATTACAGCTCTCCGCTCGGACGGCGGCGAACGCATCTGGCTTATTCCGGTTTCTGACATTAAGCCCGACCCGCGTCAGCCGCGGCGGCATTTTGGAGCGAGCGAATTGGAAGAATTAGCCGCTTCTATTAAAGAACACGGCATTATCCAGCCTATTCTTGTAGATGAGGTGGCCGCCGGCGGCTACCAGATTATTGCCGGCGAACGTCGTTGGCGCGCCGCCGCGTTGTTGAAGTTGCCCACGGTGCCGGCTATTGTTAAAATTTTGCCCGAACGTCAAAAGTTAGAAGTGGCGCTTATTGAAAATCTCCAGCGCGCCGACTTGAATCCGCTGGAAGAAGCCTTCGCGTTCAAACGGCTCATTGAAGAATTCGGTTTAACCCAGGAACAAGTGGCGCAAAAGGTGGGTTGCAGTCGTCCGGTTATTTCCAACACTATTCGTCTGCTGGCTCTGCCGGAAGAAATCCAGCAGGCGCTGGTGGAAGGGAAAATAAATTATGGACAAGCTCGGGCGCTGTTGGCTATCACCAATAAAACCGAACAGCTGGAGATTTTATCTTCAATGATGGGCGAAAAGATAACGGTTCGCGAGTTGGAGCGGGAAGCCGCTAAACGACGCCCCGGATCCTCCCCGCGCCGCGATCCGAATTTGCTGTATCTTGAAGAAAAATTGCGCGGCGCGCTGGGCACTAAAGTATTCATCACTCAAAAAGGCGGCCGCGGCACGATCACGATCGCTTATTTTTCCAAAGAGGAGCTGGTCGGTATCATCAAGAAAATTGCCGGCTAAACTGGATCGTCGGACTTCTTTTTTTGCGGCAGAATAAATTTAAACCAGTTCGTTAAACCGGAGGCCTTAAGACTGTTTTTGATATGCGAGCGCGCTTGGCTGGTTTTGACCGTTAGGAGCCAGTCGTGGCTCGGGCCGCGGCGATTTTTGTCTACGATAATTTCCACCACATCGCCGCTCTGTAGAGGCGTGTCCAGGCTCACCATTTGTTCGTTGACGCGGGCGCCGGAGCATTTATTACCGACCTCCGAATGTACGCTGTAAGCAAAATCAACCGGCGTCGCGTCTTCC
>CAZHFX010000038.1:0-3482 GCA_964531745.1 uncultured Gammaproteobacteria bacterium | reverse complement strand
AAAAACTGGGCGCTCTTTCCAGCTCTGAATAGCGATACTCCAGGCGATATAACGCGAATTGAGGCCGGTAAAAGAGAAGGATGTGCCAAACAACCGAGATACGCCTGGTATCCCCATCATGGCAACGGCTCCTCGATTTAAAAAGGCAACACCACACAGCAAAAGCACGACAACAACGATAATTTTAAATTGCAACCGCCGCCGAGCATCCCGCAAAACCATAGCATAGCCGACCACGGCTATAACCAGCCCTACCACCAACCCGAGTATAGAACCGCGCGTACCGCTAAAAAAAACCCCCAACATAGCAAGCAAACCAAGCGCCGCCTCAACAAACCGCCACACGGAATTTTTCTCCCGCGCCGCTAAAAGCGCAGCGACAAAAAACAAAAACAGTCCGTATCCGCCGACATAAATGGCGTTCCCGAGCGTACTGGCCACTCTATCGCTCCCCTGGTTGAGGAGTAATTCCGGGTTCCCTTTCTGCAGAACGCCAATGAACATCACTATTGACCCGGCAATGAGAAAAAAACGGAGCGCCCATTTCCAATCTACCCAACTTTTAAATAACGCGCTCACGATAAAATAATAAACCGCGTAATGCAAAATAGTGAACAGACCCAGCATGCGTTCGTGGTTGTCCCAAAAACTATGGTATGAGTCAACGCCCGCTAAAGTAGAAAAAATAAAGCTTAATAGAAAGGCCAAAAGAGCCAAACTGATTGGCGTTATTCGCGGCCGATATTCCTCCCAATTGATGAGGAGCAGAGCCGCGTATCCGCCCGCCATCAAAGTAATCAACGCCCTAAGCAACAATATCTTTGGAACAATAAAGGGGAAAATGAACGAAGACGGAACAACAACCAGCGGCACAAAAAATGTGCCGTAGATAAAAAATTTTATCGTCAGCTCCAGTTTTTTTTTCATATTTGATTATTTTCCGCCCGCCTTAAGCTTTTGCGTCAATTCTTGGACAATCTGCCGATAACCCGCTGCCTGGGGAAATATTTTCACCAGTTCCTGGTAATCCTTCAGTGCCGCCGCGCTATCGCCTATCCTGCGCAAATAGGTCGCTCGGCCGGCGATGAGGAGCGTAGGATTCATCAACGCTTTCAAACCCTGATCAAAAATGGGTAAAATATCTTTCGGCTCCTTGTGAAACTGATAATAATACAAATCAACCAAATAAAGATAACCACTTTCGTCACCCGGCGAAATTTCAATGGCTTTTTTGTAATAACGTTCCGCTTTGCTTAATTCGTTTACTCGTTCGGCTATTTTGCCAGCATTCAAATAGAACAAAATATTCTTTTGGCCAAAACGCTCTATCCCCCGCTCGTAAACGGAGAGCGAACGCCAAAAAAAGGCGGACTGATTGACACTGGCGAGCTCGGCCACGCTCTTCCACTGCAACCCGGCATCAATATAGCGCGCGGCATCTTCCGGTTTCTTGGTTATCTCTTTCTCATCGGCCTTCGCTTTTTTAAAAAGCGCCACCAATTCCGGCTTATCCTGAATACTCCGCAAGAGCTTGGGGTCGCCGCCGATAAAGCCGCGATACCATAACCACATACTGGCCCCGGCCAGCAGAATGAGAGCCGCACCGCCAGCTAGAATTTTTGCGCGATTCATAAAAATATCAAATTATTTCAACTTATATTGTTTAATAAAGGAATCGGCTTCAGCTCGGAGAGGCGGGTACAAAGACACCGCGGCTTCCGCCGTCTTGAGCGCCGCCGCTTTTTCCCCGGCCAAAGCGTAAGCCGTGGCCAGTCTGATATGCCAATTGACATTTTCCGGTTCAGAACTAATTAAATCACGGTACTCGCTTATCACTTTATCATATTTTTTAGCGCCCGCATAGATATCAAGCACATACAGCCGCTGATCGAGCGAAAGAGCGTACCGATTCGCAACGGCCAATTCAATCTCTTGCAATCCGCGAACGACATCCCCGCTGGCAATGTGGGCGAGCCCAAGAAACCAATGGCTGATGCCGATGGCCGGCGCCGACGCGACGGCTTGCTCCTGATACGCAATAGCCCGCGAAAAATCTTTCTTTAACAAATACAGTCGACCGAGAGAAAAAATAAATTCCTGCTTCAAAGGCGCTACGTTGTGCGCCCGCAAAAGCATTTTCTCGGCAGACGCGTAATACTTCGCGTCCGCTTTCTCGCCCAACGTCATATATACCTGCCCGGCCCATACTGAAAACAACGGGTTGTCCGGGTAGCGCTCGCTCTGTTTTTCCAGAACATCAGCCGCGTTAACAGCCGCGACTATCGCTTCCTTGCCGGCAATATCAATTCCAGCTTTCTCCAGTTGTGTAAAACGTTCCGCCAAAAAAATCGCCGTTTCGCCAACAAAAGGAACGGGGAAAGAGAGCGCCTTGTTGCTATTCTCCGCCCAAGCCTGACCGCTCACCGCCGCTTGCGCGCGCGACAGATAATATGAAGACTGGAGGGGAATATAATTGAAACGCCAGAACAAAAAAAGCGCTAATATAGCGTACGCCTCAACAAACCAACGACTGCGCCAAAGCCGCGCCAAAAACGCCGCTAATTGAGACGGCGAAACCGGGGCAGAATCCGAAGCAAACTGGCTAGAAACAAATGCCATGAGAAGAAAAAAGAGCAACAAAGAATTGCTGGTCTCAAAAAGAAAAAAATTTTGCGCGGCGCCGGCGGCCAAACTAGCCAAAACAACAGCGCCCGCGAATGTTCGTTTTTTGAAAGCCGCGTAACCCGCGAACATAAGTATCGCCACATAGCTCACAACGCCAAAGGCGCCGCCACCGTCGGCCAGTTCCAAAAACCAATTATGCGGCTTGTCCCAGACCGTTTCGGAAAAACTAAATCGTAAAAATTGCGGATCGTAATACTTGTTAAAAACAACGTCAAAATTACTAGTCCCCCACCCCAAAAACGGCCGGGCCGCAAAACCGCGCCACCCGATGCGCCAAGCTAAAAGACGCGTCTGCGCAGTGGCGCTAAAATAATTGCTAAACGAAACTACGCGAGCAAATTCCGGAAAATTTTCGCGATGAGTTGAATAATACCGCGAAATAATGAACAAACAACCGGCAATAATTACCAGGCCTGATATTACGCCCAAAAAAACTTTACGCCGCCTCTCGGCAGTAATTAAACGCCAGGATAAAATCGCCGCCAAAATCGCCCCAACCGCCAAACCAACAAACGCCCCGCGATTGGCTACATATATTAAAGCGGACACCAGTATAAATAAAGGAAAGGCGAGAAACCACCGTCGCGCGCTCTGCCAAAGCGTAAAAAGCAACACGGTGAGCCCGATGCTCCCTAAAAGATAGCTGGCGGCAAACCCGCGATTGCCAATAATGCCGCCATCCGCCTCGCTTTGCCAAGCCGCTGGCAGATACTGTTGGAAAAAAATCGTCAGACTTACCAACACTGCCACGCCGACGCTGATGGCAAGCAATTTTTTCCAATCTTCCGGTTTTTTAA
>CAZHFX010000037.1:0-3631 GCA_964531745.1 uncultured Gammaproteobacteria bacterium | reverse complement strand
GCTACTGATTTTCTTTTATTTTCTAATAATATAATGTTTTTTATTTATACCGTGGAAGCCGTCGGTTTGGTGGGATTCACTATTTTACTATTTAATTTTTTGAATTTAACTCGAGGTTTAGGAAAATTAGCGATTATATTTATTGGGATATTATTTATTCTAATTTCAATGTTTTCTTTGTTTATTTTGTGGTTGTCTCTTGCTTTACGTAATGGCATCGGTTTTGCTGTGTATAAGTTTGATATTATATATTCAACTTAGTTTACGCGATGGTATCGGTTTTTGATATCAAAATTTTTCAATGTTCACCAAGCAAGTTAAAATCGGAGGGACACAACTTACCATTGAATTGCGCGACGATATTGACCAAAGCGTTGCCAATGAAATTTTTTCGTTCCACGAATATCGCGCCGCAGAACCGCTCATTCAAGCCGCTACCGACCCGGTGGCGGATATTGGGGCGCATGCGGGGTTTTTTACGCTCCTCGCGCGTGGCTTGAACCCCTCCGTGCCGATTATTGTCATTGAACCGGCCAAAGAAAACCTGCATCAGCTCAAACGCAACCTCGCGTTCAACAAAGTAGCCGGAGTAACGATTTTGGATGGCGCGGCGGTGGGGGAGAAGCGCGGACAGAAATTGATTATAACGAAGGACAGCCACAATCATTATCTCTCGGACGCTCCGCAGAAGCGCGATGAGGCGCGCGCGGTTCCGCTTTTCACCTTGGCAGACATTCGCTCCAAGCTCGGCGTTGACCGATTGTCGGTGGTGAAGTGCGACATTGAAGGCGGAGAATATGATATAATACTCCAGACTCCGGACGAAGAATTGCAAAAAGCGGGCGCGTTTATTTTGGAATATCACGCCGAACGCAAGCAGAAGGAGCGGGCGCTGGCCGAGCGTCTGCGCGAGCTGGGTTTCGGCGTCCAGACGTTTCCGTCCAAGTTTGATAAAACTATGGGGTTTTTGTTCGCGGTGAATAAACGGAAAAAATAAATTTCATCGTATGCTTCAAGAAAAAGCTTGGGTGGTGGCGGTGGATATGGGCTATGGCCACCAGCGTGCCGCCTATCCGCTCCGCCATTTGTCGCCAACAGGCAAAGTTTTGATTGCCAATAACTACCAGGGAATCCCGAAAAAAGATTTTCACACCTGGAATAACACGCGGCGAATATACGAATTTTTTTCTCAAACCAGCAACCTGCCGCTCATTGGCCATTGGGTGTTCGGCTTGCTTGACCAATTTCAGGAAATAAAACCATTTTATCCGCGCCGCGATATGTCGTTGCCGAACTTACAGGTCCGGCAAATGTACCGGCTTATTCATCGCCGTGATTTTTGCCGTCACCTCATTGATTTTCTCAATCAGGAGGATATACCGCTTATCGCCACTTTTTTTACAGTTGCTTTCGCGGCCGAGGAGCACAAATTCAAAAACGATATTTATTTAGTCGTTTGCGACAGCGACGTGAGCCGCGCCTGGGTGGCGCTGAACCCGCGGAAGAGCCGTATCAAATATTTTGCCCCTTGCCACGCGGTGGTGGAGCGCCTTAAGACGTACGGTGTGCCGGAGAAAAATATTTTTTTAACCGGTTTTCCTTTACCCGAAGAAAATTTAGGCGGCAGTACTTTTAAAATTTTAAAACACAATTTGGCGGAGCGTGTTATCAACCTTGACCCGGAACATCGGTATCGTGATAAATATGGCGAGACGGTGAAACAATATCTCACGGAGACGGCCGCGGTGGCGCGTCATCACCACCCGCTCACCATAACTTTTGCCGTCGGCGGCGCCGGGGCACAGCGTAACATCGCCCGCGATATTGTGTGGAGCCTGCGTAAAAGGCTTTTGAAGGGAGAAATAAAATTAAATTTGGTGGCCGGTAGTCGCAACGATGTCTACTGTTACTTTTCTGATCTCATTGATACCTATCGTTTAAAATCGGTTTTGGGCAAGAATCTGGAGATTATTTTTGCTTTGGAGAAAGAAGAATATTTCCGCATTCTGAACGAAAAACTTCGCGCGACCGATATTCTGTGGAGCAAGCCGAGCGAAATGGTGTTTTATTCGGCACTGGGGCTTCCTGTCATTATGGCGCCGTCGTTAGGTTCCCAAGAAGTTTACAATCGCACATGGCTTAAAACTATCGGCGCCGGAATTTCACAGGGCGACCCTAGTTATACCGATGAGTGGTTATTTGACTGGATTCGCTCCGGCTGGCTCGCGGAAGCGGCGATGTCCGGCTTCCTTGACGGTCGGCAGTTTGGGGTAAAAAACATTATTGATGTGTTGTTCCATGGCGTTACCGAACCGGCCAAAGATGATTCTTTGTTGTAAAAAAGGCTAAAATTAGCGAAAATGATGATTTATCCACAGGCTAAATATCCTTGACAGCAGGGTGTTTTTTTGTTATACTTTCCCGTTAGTTATTCAAACTAACCATTGTTTTTTAACAACTCAAAGCATGCGTTTTCTCCTGCTTTAGGCGTTTTTTCCAAGAGCGTCCAGAGCAGGAGAGAAACAATTACCGCGAGATGGTTTCCCCAGAGTCACGCCATAGGCGTGCGAGCAACGAGAGAGGAGTTTCGTACGATGACGGCGACGAAAGACGTGTTCGGAATGAGCAAGAAGGCCACCAAGAAGGCCAAGAGGGCGATTGTGGAGGGCGGTGGCAAGGATAGGGCGACGTTCGCCCTGTTGCAGTACCAGCACTTCCTCCAAAAAGGCGGCAAGCGCCCGAACATCCACGACGCGACGGGGCGCATCATCGCCCCGATCTGCCCCCAGCTCGTCTCGGTGCTCGTCGACGTGGCGAACCGCGGCATGGAGGAGAGGATCGAGTTCAACGACTTCCTCGCGGTCGGCCCGAAGCGCCAGCGCCTCCGCGCGTGGCGCCGCGGCCAGCACGAGTTCCGGCGGCAGGCGAACCTCGCCAGCGCGCGGCACGAGCGGGAGAGCGGCATCAAGGCCACGCCTGACGTCGTCAAGCCGATCCACCACGACGGCACCCCGCCGCCCAGCGAGGTCGTCGCCGAGGCGCAGAGCATCTACGCCAAGACCGAGGCGCTCTACAAGGGCGGTAGCAACCGGTTGACGGTGGTCGCGTTCTTCAACGGGCGCGACAACGGCGCCGGCTGGGACAAGGCGAGGCGCCGCACCGTGTTCTACGTCGAGAAGGACGGCACGGTGACCGAGGGCAAGGCGAGGGCCGGTGGCGCCAAGAGCATGTCCATTGACAAGCTCCTGGCCAGCGGATGGAAGTGGGGGAGGCTCGAGGACGACGAGAAGTTCGCGCCCATCCTGGGTTACCTCACCGCCGGCAAGAAGCAGGTCGCCGCCTAGCAGAAATAGGCGGCTAGTTCAAACGCATGCTCTAGGGAAGAATCTCTCTCCGGAGCCTGCGCTTTTTCAGCTGAATTATCGGCGGAAGAAGCGCTTCGGAGAGATAAAATACTAAAAATCCTCTGACGCAAGTCGGAGGGTTTTTGTATATTGACAGCTTTGGCGCGAAACTTTATAATAGTCACGCCTATAGATCGTATGTTATATAGTGTTTATGTAATCCGAAATAAAACTAGGGCGGAGGCCATGCGGCGTGAGAAATTTTTTAAAACTGGAAAAGGGAGAGA
>CAZHFX010000036.1:0-5069 GCA_964531745.1 uncultured Gammaproteobacteria bacterium | reverse complement strand
GATTTTCTAAAAAAGATTGGTTCGAACTTTCGTTTGAGCGGGCAGAAATTGTTTTTGGATTTCAAAAATCCCTTCAAAATCCTTGCCGAAGCCGAGCCCCGCCTTTGGCGGGGCGAGGCAGAAATCGCCCAAAATCCGAATTCTGAAAATTGGCGGAAGGAGAGGGATTCGAACCCTCGATACCTTTCGGTATACACGCTTTCCAAGCGTGCGCACTAGACCAGCTATGCGATCCTTCCAGTTTTTACTCTCTCCAAAGACCAAGTAACTTTTTGAATAATATTCCACTCTTATAGCGCTTAATCTCCATTTCTCGTCGAAATGCCTCCGACCGTGTCGGGAAGTCTTCTGTATAAACCACCCTCCAAGGTAAACGCGATTTGGTTGCATGTACTTCGCCGAGATTGTGACGTTTCAATCTCGCTTCCATGTCTTCAGTTTGCCCAACATAATACCGCGCATCTTTCAAGCTTTGTAAAATGTAAGTGTGATACATAAAGAGCTTTCTCCCGCGGGCGCCCCTCGCGGGGCTGCGGGATCCCGCTACGCGGGACAAGCGTGCGCACTAGACCAGTCCCGCAAACGGGACCCCGCTATGCGGGGCTATGCGATCCTTCCCTGCTCAGCTTGCGTTGCTGTCTTTTGTTGCTTGAGCTTATCAAAAACCAGGCTCGCCGTCAACGCGGCCACGATAAAAAGCATGCCCCACTGCGCCGGAGTGAGCTCCGCGTAGCGAATGTCACTGCCGGGCAAGTCGGTGGCGCGCAAAAAATCCAAAAAAAAGCGGACGATAGCATAGCCTAAACTGGAGAGGATGGCCACTAACCCCCAACGCATTTTCACCAACCGCTTGAACAAAAAGGCAAAAATAATAAAGAGCGCGAACCCGAGAATAGATTCGTAAAGCCCTAGATCGTGGCGAGCTCCGCCCAGGGGGCTCCACCTGGCGAGGCCGCCAGAATAGTTTACCGCCAGCCAAAAATTAGACAAAGCGCCCGGATGGTCGTGAATGAGAAAACACCCGACGCGCCCGATGCCCCAGCCGAGCCAGAGACTGAGGGCCGCGATGTCGCAATAGGGCAAAAATTCTCTCCAACCGAACTGGCGGCGTTTAGCAAAAATCCAAAGACCAAAAACCGCCCCCGCAAAACCGCCAAACGATGACGCCCCGCCCTGCCAAACGGCCAATACTTCCCACGGGTTGAGAAGGAAATAATCCAAATTATAAAAAACTATGTGGAACAATCGGGCGAAAATAAATGCCGGAATGAGGACCCAAAGCGTGAGGTCAAATATTACTTCCGGAGAAAGAAAGTACTTTTTCGCGAGCCGTTGCGCGAGAACGGCAGCCGCTACAATGCCTAGCGCCACCATCAAACCCCACACTTGAATGGCCATCGGGCCGATAATGATGGCATTATACTGAAAATACGGAATCATAATAACGCGGCACTCCCGCTATAGATGCGATAAAATATCGTCAGGACGATCAATAATTTTTAGAAATGACTCGTCAATCTGGCTGATGGTTTTAAACTTCACGTTCAAATTGTGGATAATTTCAATGAGCGGTTGCCAAAACTCCCGGCCGTAGAGAATAATAGGGAGCGGTTCGGTCTTTTTAGTTTCCTGCAAAGTCAACAATTCAAACAGTTGATGAAGAGTGCCAAAACCGCCGGGAAAAAACACAAAGGCCTCGGACGGCGCGGTGATAATGAGTTTGCGCACAAAAGGAAAAAAGAAACCGATTGATTTGGTAACATAATTATTTACCCGTTCATGGCCCTTAAAACGCATATTGATACCGACGCTGTCTCCCCCGCTGTCAAACGCGCCTTTGTTGGCGGCTTCCATAATGCCCGGGCCGCCGCCGGTGACGACCATATGCTTGCTTTTGGCCAGCGCCGCCCCCAGCTCATAAGCGGCTTGATAATACGATGAACCGGGAAGCACACTTTTAGTGCCGAGTATCGTAACATCGTGCTTGACTTTCGTTAAAAATTCAAATCCTTCCACCAGTTCGGCCATAATGCGAAACACCCGCCAGTCGGCGGCCCCTTCAAAGTATAGCGGGCCGTTTTCCACCCCCCAGACATCGGAGTGGTCTTCGGTATTTTTTATAAACGAAAAAGCTTCATCGGCCGTTTCCACGATATGCCAGTCTTGAATTTCTTTCTCGGATAAAGAATGCGCCAGCGCGATTGATTTCTGTTTCAAAAAATCAACGATCGGCTGCCAATAATCCCGGCCGACCAAGACAATCGGAGTTTTCTCCATAAACCCCAGCTCCATATAGTCCACTACTTCAAAAAACTCATCCAGAGTGCCAAAACCGCCGGGGAAAAAGACAAAGGCGTTGCCGGGAGAGGTCAACATTACTTTGCGCGTAAAAAAATAGTAGAAAGCGGTGGCCTTTTTGACATAGGGGTTGATGCGCTGTTCAAACGGCAACTGGATGTTGAGGCCGACCGACTCGCCGCCGACTTCAAACGCGCCTTTGTTGGCGGCCTCCATAATGCCCGGGCCGCCGCCGGTGATGGTGGCGAAACCGTGTTTGCCCAGCAACCGCCCGAGTTCTACAGCAATTTTGTAATATTTGTCGTTGGGCGGAATGCGCGCCGAACCGAGAATGACAACTTCTTTTTTAAGGTCGCTCAAAAACTGGTACCCTTCAACAATTTCGGTTACGATCCGAAAAATGCGCCAGCTGTCGCGATAGTTCACCGCGGCGCCGGCGGTTTGAAAATGCGCGTCCGTTAAAGTTTGACCGGCCACAACCGCGGCGGCGGGAGCGGCCGGAAGGGCAGATTTGCGGGTGGATTTTTTGGACATACTCCTGGTGTGAAATACTAAATGCTAAATGTCAAATGCTAAAAATTATTTTACATTTTCAAGCTGGCGACCAACATTCAGCACAACTTCTTCTTTAAGGCGCGGACCGATGATTTGCACGCCAATGGGCAGGCCGGCTTTAGTCGCGCCGGCCGGCACCGAGAGAGCGGGCACGCCGGCTACCCCGGCCGGAGCCACCAACACATCGGCCAAATACATGGCAATCGGATCATTGGCCTTTTCGCCGATCCCAAACGCCGGAAAAGGAGAAGTGGGAGTGATCAGCGCGTCAACGATTTTAAATACCTCGTCAAAATCTTTTCTAATGAGAGTACGCACCTGTTGAGCTTTTTTGTAATAAGCGTCGTAGTAGCCGGCGGAAAGCGCGTAGGTGCCGATAAGAATCCGGCGTTTTACTTCTTCGGGAAACCCGACCGCGCGCGATTTGGCATAGAGCTCAAACAAATCTTTTCCTTTATTGCGAGCGCCATAGCGCACGCCGTCCAACCGGCCAAAATTAGAGCTGACTTCGCTCGGCACGATGATATAGTAAACGGCGATGGCGTACTTCGTGTGCGGCAAACTGACGTTTACTATTTTCGCGCCTAAATTTTTTAAATTTTCTATTTGTTTTTCAGTCGCCGCTTTTACTTCCGGGTTTATGCCCGGCACTTCAAAATATTCCCTCGGAATACCGACCCGAACGCCCAACAATTTTTTTTCCAACGCCTCGGTATAAACGGGAACTAAATCAGGCACGGTGGTGGCGTCGCGAACATCGCGGCCGGCGATAGTTTCCATGACCACCGCCAAATCATTAACCGTTTTGGTGATCGGCCCGACGGTATCCAGCGATGAGGCCATAGGCATAATGCCGTAGCGGGAATTGCGGCCATAGCTGGGCCGGAGCCCCACCACGCCGCAGAAACTGGCGGGCTGGCGAATGGAGCCGCCAGTATCCTCGGCGATCGCGAAAATACATTGATTATCGGCCACCGCGGCCGCCGAACCGCCGGATGAACCACCCGAAACCTTACTGGTGTCGCGCGGGTTCTTCACCGACCCATACATGCTGTTCTCGTTGCTGGCGCCATGTCCAAAAGCATCACAGTTATTTTTTCCGATCAAGACGCCGCCCTGTTCGCGAATTTTCCGGATAACGGTGGCGTCAAATGGCGGAGTGTAATTATCAAGGATTTTCGCCGCGCCAGTGGAACGAATACCTTTCGTACAAATGGCGTCTTTAACGGAAAACGGAATACCAGTGAGAGCTCGCCCTTTCCCTTTAGCCAGCATTTTATCCGCCTCTTTGGCTTCGGCGAGCGCCGACTCCTCGCAAACGGTGATGAAGGCGTTAATTTCTTGATTGCGCTTTTTAATACGGTCCAAACAAGCCCGCGTTAATTCCACCGAAGTAAACTTTTTCTTCTTGAGGCCATCGGCGGCCTGCGCAATCGTAAATTCGTTCAATTTCATATTCATAATTCTTGATTCATTCTTCAAATACCTCCGGCACAACGAGCTCATCGTTTTCCACTTGCGGCATTTGGGCGACAAGCTCTTTGACGGTGGCGCAAGCCTCAACCGTATCTTCGCGGAATACGTTCGTAAGGCCGGTTACCTGAAACGTCGGCTCCACGCCCGTGGTATCCACTTCGTTCAAAATTTTCATATAGTCCAAAACAGCCGAGATGGTTTCGGCGTGGCGGCTTTCTTCGGCGGGTGTCAGCTCAAGGCGCGCGAGCTCGGCAATTTTTTTGACTTCGGGAATGGTGATGGACATAATAATAAAACCAACACAGCTTAACATGTTCTAAGTATACCGAAAAAAACTCTAAATGGCAATAAACAAAGTTGACCTTGACTTTTGCTATCTTTTGGCGTTAAGATACGGCCGCACATTACGCGCGGCTCATGAGAGCCGAGCGAACCCACACTAGAAACACCGGCCAGAAGGAGAAAAGCATGCCCAACCCGAGGCAAAGGAGAGTGGCGTTTGGTTGTGACCACCGTGGCGCCGCTCTGCGCGAAGCGGTCTTCAAGGAACTCGAGAGGCACGGGATGCTCGAAATCGCCGTGAGCTATGGCGCCACGACCACCCTTGAAGAAGTGGACTACACGGCCCCGGCCCTTGAGGTCTGCGAGCTCATCCGGGGGGGGAATGCCGATGTCGGCATTCTCGTATGCGGCTCCGGCGTAGGCATGGACATGACGGCCAACCGGGCAGGCACCCGCGC
>CAZHFX010000035.1:0-5361 GCA_964531745.1 uncultured Gammaproteobacteria bacterium | reverse complement strand
TATTTTTTTGTTTTCAAATTTTCGGAACAGCATTGACAGCTGACAAGTTTTTCTTTATACTACTCGCTTGTTTATGCCCGTAGACACATCGTCAATTGACAATGCCCAAAGCGCTTTTTCCCCATCGGAGATTTCAGCGCGCATTCATAATATCCGCGAGTTGATCTGGCGTCGCCGGCCTATTCTAGGCGACATCATGCGGCGTCATGGTTCCGATTGGCTCTACGATTATGCCCGGGATTTTATGGACATTAATAAAATTCCGCGTTTGAGCGCACGCCAGCCGCAACTGATTGGCGTGGCGCGAGAACTGCTCGCGGCGCGTTTGGGCGATACGGTGGCCGATGGCGTGGCGGAACAGCTCGCGCATTTTCCGCTAGTTTCCACGGCCGATCACCACTCGCCGATTCAGCACCCATTTTGGGTAAATTCCAACATCATTTCTTCTTTGCCATATGCGGATTGGAAGCAGGAACATTTGAAATATTTGATTACTTTTTCTTTTGCCGCGGTATCGCTCAATAATTCTTCCGGGTATCCGCGCGGCGTGCTATTCCACGGCAAAGCCAACGGCGAAGGGCCAATGTTGCGTTTTCCGATTATGCCGGATCGGGAGAAAATGGCCACGGTCTATAGCGCGCGCTCTTTTACGCGCGCTGAACTGGATAGAACCAAAGCGGAAATTGTCAAAAAAGAAAGGGATGGCGAAGTGGCCCCGGGCCGCGCCGCTCTCATCAACAATCTGATTGAAAAATATTTTGGCCTCCCCCAAGCGCTCGCCGCGTCCGGTATCTCGGCCCAGATTACGCATATTAACTACTGGCTGTGGAAAGATATTTTTCATCCGGACAAAAACGAATCAGCCGCGGTCGCCGCGCGCCCGGCGCCGGATTTGATTTATTTAGAAATTGAAACGATTGTCACCGAATTATTGCTTCGCTATCATCTGAAAAATGAAAATTCGCTCATCCATCAAGTTTTATTTAATTCAGCGCGCGCGGCGCTGGCCAAGAACCATCTTAATGAGATCCCCGGCGCTTTTTCAACCGAGAAAAATTGGGGCACTCACTTTTTTTGGGGGTTAGATGAAAAAGGCCATCGCGTTCGGATGTTTTTGAATAATTTTAATTCTCTGCGCTCGGCCGATGGCGAGTTTGAATATCTCTGGACATCCGCGGGCGTGGCCGAAGCTTTGCGCGCGAAGCGTATTTTTCCGGGCATGGCGCTTTGCTATATTATTGTCTCTTTGTATTATGGCATGAAATGTCTGGGCGGTTTTTCCCAGGTGAACGATCTGACAATGACGAAGAGCGCCTGGCAAAAATTGTTGCGCGCAGTAGGCGACAATGAAGAAGCGGACGCGGTGGAGCATGTGCAGACCAAAGAGCTTGGCGGCGACGGCATGGTGCTGGCGTATCTTGAGGACCGCGAACATCGCATCACCCCCGGTTCAAGTTTTGATTTGATCCTGCACGAAGAATCAACGACTTATGATAAACATATTGAGCTCGCCAAGCGCGTCAGCCTGTCGGATATGATGGCGCCGATGTTGCCGGAAATGTACGCTGTGCTCTACAGCCAGCCAGAGCGCGACCCGGCGCTTACTGCCGTGACGCCGGAGGCTATCATCGCCGCGGTCAATCTTCACGACAAGATTTTTGATAAGTAAAAGAGGTCGTTGACAATTTTTTTTCTCTGGCGTAAGGTACGCTTATATTCTTAATAATTTCTGCTATGAACGTCAAACAAATTTTTGATTTCGGCGTGCAGATGGGGGTAAAGGCGGATCCGCGCGGAGTGAAGGGTATTCAAAGTTATTTATCTCGGGTGAAAAAAGACTACGAAGAGCTAAAGCCCGAGGATAAAAAATATTTTGATCAGGAAAGCTTGGTTAACCCATTTCCGGACAGCGGCATTCATGTTGATGACAAAAAAACGCAGGTGCGCCGCGTCTTGGCGGGTATTGATATCAACGGGCCTGAGATTCTTCTGGCCAGCCAGCTTGGTGAACGCGGGAAAAAGATTGATTTGGTCATTGCTCATCACCCCGAGGGTAAAGCCTGGGGCAACCTCCACGCTGTCATGGAAATGGGCGTGGAAATGGGCATCGCTCTCGGGCTCCCTATTCATCTGTCAGAAAAAATTATGGAAGAGAGAATGCGCGAAGTGGCCCGCAGTGTGCACGCGGCCAATCTCTATCAGACTGTGAGCGTCGCCGAGCATTTAGGGATCAATTTTATAAATACTCACACTATTACTGATAATTTGGTGCACTCTTTTATTGAGGGTTTGGTTGTTAAGGAGAAACCCGCCACTGTTGGTGATTTGATTGAGCTTTTGATGGCTATCCCAGAGTATCAAGAGGCGCGGTGTCTGGGTTTTGGCCCCACTATTTTTGCCGGCAGTCCCAAGCATCGTCTGGGGAAAATTATGATTGAAATGACCGGCGGCACTGAACCTTCGCCAAAAATATATCCGGAATTATCGCGCGTGGGCGTGGATAGCATTTTGGGCATGCACATGCGCAAAGAAACGCTGGACAAATCCAACGAAAATCAGCTGAATGTTATCGTCGCCGGCCACATGTCCTCCGATTCGCTTGGTATGAACCTCTTCCTTGATGAGCTTGAGAAGAAAGGTATAGAAGTGGTGCCTTGCGGCGGCCTCATTCGGGTCAGTCGGGTGAAAAAAGGTAAAAAGTGACACGAAGTGTCATCTTGAGCAAAGTGAAAGATCTCTCAAACAGCCCCATATTTTGGGGTTGTTTTTTTGCAGCTCGGGTGTTACACTACGCTTACTAAAATTGCTATGATTTCTCTTCTTCAAGGCACGGTTATCGCTCGCGGAAACGAGGGGCTAGTCATCATGACCGCTGGTGGGGTGGGGTACACGCTCCGGGTTTCTCCCGCCGCGGTAGCCAGCGCCGCTCCGGGCGCCGCTGTAACCATTGAAACCCATTTGGTGGTGCGTGAAGACGCGCTGGAACTTTTTGGGTTTGCTTCCGCGGCGGAAAAAGAGCTCTTCAAGAGTTTTTTAACCGTTTCCGGCGTCGGTCCGAGAACCGCTCTGCATCTCTTGTCTTTGGGCAGTGTGGAAGAAATTACACTGGCTATCGGCCGGGGCGACGTGGAGTACCTCACCAAAGTCAGCGGCATCGGCAAGAAAACCGCCGAGCGCATTGTGGTTGATCTCAAATCAAAAGTAGCCAAAGGCCTTAAAGAATCAGGAATTTCCAATTTGGAAACGGGGACAAAGACAGACGCGCAAACCGATGTCATTGACGCCATGGTGACGCTCGGGTACAGCGTGCTAGACGCGCGCGAGCTGGTGAAAAAATTGGACCCGGTAGGAAAAAATAGCGAACAGCTTCTGCGTGAAGCCCTGCGGGCCGTTAGATAACCGAGGAATACGCCTTCCACCCGGCTGACCGATATTTTTTCGCTTCCACTTTGGGGTCAGTAGCTTCGTAAATGCCGCGTCCGACAATAATAACGTCGGATTTTTGTTCTCCAATGACGTATTCTGGTGTGTTGTAGTGTTGCCCCAAGGCATCGCCGCCCTCGGCCAGTTGTACGCCCGGGGTGAGGTGTATAAAATCAGGGTCGGTAACAATTTGTCGTTGTGCTATGAAACCAATGACAAAATCTTTGTTTTCTTTAGCCATGGCAATGGTTTGCTCGGTATAGTCTCCGGTCGCGAGCGACCCCTCGGAGCTCATTTCCGCCAGTAGTAGCAGGCCGCGCCCTTTGGGCAGGCCAGCCTGTTTTAACCCAGCGATTATTCCTGGCCCCGGTACGGTGTGGGCGTTGGTGATGTCGGCCCAATCGGCGATGTGGTAGATGCCGTCTTGATATTGATGTTTGACGGTGTTGCCGATATCGGCAAACTTGCGGTCTTCAAACAAAAGAAAATGATGTTTTTCAGCCAAGTGTTGCAGTTGAATAATTAAATCCGTATCAAAATCTTCCAAGATATCAATATGCGTTTTTAGCAAACATATTTCTTCTCCGACAACTTCGGCCAAATTCAAAAGCTCTCGTTTGGTGGTGACATCCGCCGCCACGGACAAGTTGGTGCGTTTTTCATCCATCAAAGTCAAAAGTTTTTTGGCCGTGCTGTTGGCGCTCAATCCGGCGCGTTGGCGATAGGTGAGCATATTATACCTGGTGGCTATGGATAAATTGTTTCACGTTCTGTATGGTTGCGCTGTCTAGTTTTCCCGCTTTTTCTAGTGCTTCCAAAAGTTCGGTGATGGTTATAACCGCGCGCAAATTCAGTCCTTTATCCGCCAAATGTTTCTTGCCGCCCTGCTCGCGGTCCAACAGGACAACCACATCGGTCACCTTTAATCCTTCTAGAGTTATTGGTTCCACAGTTTCAAACACGCTAGACCCGCTGGTAACCAAATCTTCCACCACTAGCACGGTTTGCCCTGGCTGGTAGGCGCCCTCAATGGCTTTGCGCGTGCCGTAGTCCTTTACTTCCTTGCGCCGCATGATCATGGGCTTGTTGTGGAAGAGCGAAATCGCCGTAGCGATGGGCAGGGCTGTGTAGGGCACCCCGCAGATTAAATCAAAATTTAAATTTTTTACTTTTTCCCACATCGCCTCAGCCACCATTTTTAATACTTCCGGGTAAGAAACGGTTACTCGCAAATCAACGTAAATAGGAGACATGATGCCGCTTTTTAATTTGAATTCCCCGAATTTTATCGCGCCGATGTCAAATAGGCGTTGGGTCAAGTTTTCATTCATATAAGTTACTCAAAATATTTTTTTTTGCCGCTTTTATCTCGGTGGTAAACACCAAACTCCGTTATTTTATTAGCTAAATTTTTTGACACCACCGGCCCCTGTTGGCACATAGCAATGCCCAGCGGGTCTACACAGCACTGGCCGCAAACGCCGGTGCCGCATTTCATATAGCGTTCAATGCTGATTTCACAATCAATATTTTTTTCGTTACAAATGTCCAGAACACTTTTTTCCATTAGCTCCGGCCCGCAGGTGGCCACGAGAGTATTATTGGCGGCCTTCTCGGTCAATTTTTTGAAAACATCAGTCACCAAACCTTTTTGGCCGCTACTGCCATCATCGGTAGTGATATGTAGTGTCACCCCGGGGAGTTGGCGCAAGCGTTTTTCAAACAGCAAATGTTCTTGACTGCGCGCGCCGATACAAAAATCCACTGTTGCGTTTATTGCCACCGCCTGCTCGGCCAAATAGGCGAGTGGCGCGGCGCCATAACCGCCTCCGACCATAATATAATGAGTGTTCGGCCGAACCGAAAAAGCCGTGCCATAAGGTCCGCTCAGGCCCGCGCGGTCGCCGACATGTTTTTCAAATAAGGCGCTGGTGAGGG
>CAZHFX010000034.1:0-6745 GCA_964531745.1 uncultured Gammaproteobacteria bacterium | reverse complement strand
CGAGCCCGGTAGGGTCCACCAAATACTCGTCGCTCAGCAAAGCCGCCTTTGGCGGCTTTGCTTTTTTTAACAAAACATATATATAGTGGTGTTATCCACAGGTTAAATACTATATATAGTGTTTACACTATGCTATACTACCAACATATTTATTTCTTTTTCTTCTAATTTAAAGCTTATGTCGCCCATCAAAAAAATTAAGAAACGCGACGGCGCGCTGGTCGATTTTACCCCGGAAAAAATTGGCATCGCCATCCAAAAAGCCTTTGCCGACGCGCGCGCTAATTTTGATCTTGAAAAAATAATGGCGCTTACTGAACATGTCATAACGAATATTGAAAAGATTTTCACCGAAGAAACGCCGGCCGTGGAAAATGTCCAAGATTTTGTGGAGCGCGAACTGATGCAGGAAGGGTATTTTGATGTTGCTAAATCTTATATTCTTTATCGCTATGAGCACGCCAAAGAACGCGCCGAAAAAAAACGCCAACTTTTGGAAAAAATAGAAAAAAATGATCTCACGGTCGTTAAGCGCTCTGGAAAGAAAGAGGCCTTCTCCGACGAAAAACTTCGCCGCTCGCTTGGCTTTGCTGTGAAGGGCCTGGAGTCTGATGTAGACACTGACGCCATCCTCAACCAATGCCGCTCGGAACTATATGATGAAATTAAAACAGCCGATATTGCCCGCGCGCTCGTTATGACCGCCCGCGCGATGGTTGAACACGACCCGGCCTACGCCAAGGTGGCCGCGCGCCTTTTGCTCTTTATCAACTATCAAGAATTTATCGGCCACGATGTCATCGACTATGCTCGTCTTGATGAACAGTATCGCCAAGCCTTTATAAACAACCTGCGCCGAGGCGTGGAGATCGGCCGCCTTGATTCGCGCTTGCTGGCATTTGATCTGGAAAAATTAAGCCGGGCGCTGACCATTGAACGCGACGACTTGTTCGTGTATCTCGGACTCCAAACGCTCTATGACCGTTATTTTGTTTCTGACCGCGAAGCCGGGCGCGTGCTGGAAACCCCGCAAACCTTTTGGATGCGCATCGCCATGGGTACGGCTATCAATGAAAAAAATCGCCTTGAACACACCATCGCTTTCTATGAGATAATGTCTAAGCTCCTCTACACGCCGTCTACCCCCACCCTGTTCCACGCCGGCGCTCTCAAACCACAGCTTTCTTCCTGCTACCTCAACACTGTTTCCGACTCGCTGGATAATATCTTCAAAACCTACTCGGACAGCGCTCAACTATCCAAATGGTCGGGCGGCATTGGCACCGACTGGACCAATATCCGCGGCACCGGCGCCTTTATCCAAGGCACGGGCGTGGAATCCCAAGGCGTTATCCCTTTCCTCAAAATAGCGAACGACGTCACGGTCGCCATCAACCGGAGCGGCCGCCGCCGCGGCGCCGCCTGTGTTTATTTGGAAACCTGGCACTACGATATTGAAGATTTTCTAGAATTGCGCAAAAACACCGGAGATGAACGCCGTCGCACCCATGACCTGGACACCGCCAACTGGATTCCCGACCTTTTTATGAAGCGCGTTCGTGAAGATGGCAACTGGACTTTGTTCTCACCGGAGGAAACCCCCGACCTGCACCACATTTACGGCCAAAAATTTGAAGAAAAATACGCCCGCTACGAACAGCTGGCCGATGAAGGAAAAATAAAACTATTCAAACGGCTGAAGGCGCGCGACCTTTGGAAAAAAATGCTGGCCATGCTCTTTGAAACCGGCCACCCGTGGATCACCTTCAAAGACCCCAGCAATATTCGCTCGCCCCAAGACCATACCGGCGTCGTGCACAATTCCAACCTTTGCACCGAAATAACACTCAATACCTCCGAAACCGAAACCGCCGTGTGCAACTTGGGCTCGCTCAACTTCGCCAAATTTGTGACGAACGGCCGTTTTGACATGGAACTCGTGCGCGAAACGGTAACTACCGCCATGCGCATGCTGGACAACATCATTGACATCAATTACTATCCGACCGGCGACGCGCGCCGCTCCAACAGCCGCCACCGGCCGGTTGGCCTGGGTATTCGCGGCTTTCAAGACGCGCTCTACCTGCTGGATATCAATTTTGACTCCGATGAATGCGTGCGTTTCGCCGACTCCAGCATGGAGGTCGTTGCTTACTACGCTTATTTGGCCTCCAGCGAATTGGCGCGCGAACGCGGCGCTTATGAAACATACCGCGGCTCCAAATGGGACCGGGACATTTTGCCGCTAGACACTCTTGATCTGCTGGAACGCGAACGGGGCATCGTGATTGATGTGGATCGCGCCAGCCGTTTGGACTGGAGCGTGGTCCGCCGATCAATCCGCGAATGGGGTATGCGCAACTCCAATTGCCTCTCTGTCGCCCCCACTGCCACCACCGCCAACATTGTCGGCTGTATCCCTACCATTGAACCGATTTACAAAAATATCTACGTCAAATCCAATCAAGCTGGCGACTTTACCATCATCAACCCTTACCTGGTCGCGGACCTAAAAAAAATTAATCTCTGGGACTTTGAGATGTTGGGAAAAATCAAATACCACGACGGCAGTATTAGTGAAATTAATGAAATACCGGCGGCCATTCGCGCCAAGTATAAAGAAACTTTTGAAATTGACCCGTCTTGGCTCATCAAATCCGCGGCCTACCGCGGCAAGTGGATTGACCAAAGCCAATCGCTTAACATTTACTTCAAGGGTACTTCCGGCAAACAGCTAAACGACATCTATATGTATGCTTGGGAAATGGGCCTCAAAACCACCTACTACCTGCGCACCCTAGCCGCTTCGCAAGTGGAAAAATCCACCATCAACACGACCGACTACGGCGCCACTCACCTGCGCAAGTTTGACAACAAGACAGCAGCTTCCACCGCCTCGGTTTTAGCGGCAACCGCCGTTCCAGCCGCCACCATTAAAGCCTGCGCCACTGATGACCCAAACTGCGAATCCTGCCAATCGTGAGTTCGCTATTTGACATTTGTCATTTGATATTTTCACGCTATGCCAATCACCAAAACCACCGAAAAAGTTGATATTAACAAACGCCGCATCATCAACGGCGCCGATGCTGATGTTATTCAACTCTACCCCATGCGCCACTTGTTCGCTTGGGAGGCCTACAACACCGGCAACACCAACCACTGGCTCCCCACCGAAATAAGTATGCAGAAAGATATTGAACAATGGAAATCACCCACCTTCCTCACCGATGACGAACGCCGATCGTTTAAAACGGTTTTAGGATTCTTCACCACCGCTGATTCCATCGCCGCCAACAACGTCGTCTTGGCTATGTATCGCCACATCACCTCGCCAGAGTGTCGCCTGTATCTCTTGCGCCAAGCCTACGAGGAAGCCGTCCACACTCACGCCTATCAATACATTGTGGAGTCGCTCGGATTGGACGAAGGTGAAATTTTCAACATGTATCGCGAAGTGGACGCGATTTACAACAAAGATGCTTTTATCTTGAGTTTCAACGAAGGCATCTTCAACCCAGACTTCAAAACCGGCGCCTTTGCCAGCGACCAAAAATTCTTAGAGAATATGATTGTGTTTTCACTCATATTGGAAGGCATATTCTTTTACAGCTCGTTCGCTATTATATTCGGCTTTCAGCGTCAAAACAAGATGATCGGATCGGCCGAGCAAATTCAATACATTATGAGAGATGAGAGTCAGCACTTAAACTTCGGCATTAACATTATCAACACTATAAAAACAGAACAGCCGGAACTTTGGACGCCGGAATTTCAGGCGCACGCCGTTAATTTAGTCAGTCAAGCGGTGGATTTGGAAGCTAAATTCGCCGCGGAGGTATTCCCTGGCGGCATCTTCGGCATGAACGCCGATGGTTTTCGCAAGTACATTGAATACATCGCGGACAGGCGCTTGGCGCGCGTGGGCTTGCCTGTGCAATACAACACTCCCAACCCTTTCCCGTGGATGAGTGAAGCGATTGACCTTAGTAAAGAAAAGAATTTTTTTGAAACGCGGGTGACGGAGTATAAGGTGGGCGGGACGCTGGATTGGTAAAAATACCTAGACAAAAAAATGTAAGGCGTTAGCCGTAAAAAGAAAAGCATATTTTAATTAAAGAAAAATATTTTTTGAATTGCGTATAATGTTCGCGTGTAATGCCCCGAAGCCAAGACTCCTTATTCTTAAAAATTTAAGAGGTTGGCAATAACCAAAACAACGCCTGCACCAAAAAGACAACCAGCCATTTTTCCAACCGCCGATTTGAGCATGGTCCTTTCTTCCGGTATTAATTGCAGTCTTAACTTTTCAGCAGAATATCCTTCAAAAATTCCAGCGATGCCGTCAGTTATGGCATTGCCAACAACGCCGCCTAGAATGGCGCCGGCTACGCCAGCAAAATGACCACCAAAAATAGCGAGGACGGCCAAAATGCCATTATCTATTAAACCAAAAACAATATCTGGCTGAATAGATCTCAGTTTTATCTTGAATGGGATGAGAGAAATTATACAAAGCAGGGCGAGAATAATTAAAATGAAGCCTATCCACCGAGCATTGTTAACAAAAAAGACGCTAACAGCGGCAATAACCACGCAAAGCGATAAAATGTTTAATATAGATAGAATGAATTTTTGCCGCATAAATTTATTATCTAACCTCCCCTCTATAAAAAATTAAAATAAAATTTGTTCATTATCGAAAAGTGTAAGGCATTAGCCGTAAAAAGAAAAGCTTATTTCATATAACGTTAGGCATATCCGAAGTTTTTCTGTAGCGTAGCGTAAGAAAAATTTGGGAGAGAAAATTTTGTTTTCCTTAATTTATTATAAAGTGCAAAATTTTTGAACCGGATATGCCTTGTTAAGTGATGTATGACGAGGGCGGTTTTAAATCAGAGAATTGGTTTCAACTTTTCTAATAATAAATCAAATTTTGTATATCCTGCTCTTGTATTAAAATGGCCTGCGTTCGGTACAAAATTTAGTGCCACATTTAAGTTCTTTGCCAACTGTTCGCCATTTTCAAGAGAAACATACGGGTCGTCATCAGATTGGAAAACTTCAAAATGATGAGCTTTTGTTGGTATTACTTTCCAATCAAATGAAAATCCGCTAAAGCTATTATCACGATCATAATTTAAAATAGGGCGAACTCCAATAGGCGTTCCAGCAAAAATAGCGGCTTTGGCTGGATGTTCTAATTTTTCCAACAAACGGAGAGTAAAAACGCCACCCAGGCTGTGACCAATTAAAATAGTGTTTTCGTTAATATATTGTTCATAATCCTTAAGAACATCAAACCACTCAGCTATTTTTGCTGGGACTATTGGTGGCGAAGGAAATTGTGGCACTAAAACATTATATCCTTTTTCCTCTAACTCATGTTTTAGCCAAGGAAACCAATTCTCTTTTGGATGGCCTTCCGTATCGTGTATTATAAATATATTCTTCATATAGTAAATGTTAGCCCTCGTCATATTTCGCCTAACGTTTGCGTGTATGCGATGTTTTCCGTAGCGAAGCGAAGGAAAATATGGGTGGAGCGACGAGGCACGAGGAGCGTAACCGCATACACGCTGTTAAGTGATGTAATTTTTTATCCTTATTATTATTTTCTCAATCTACTTTTTTCTTTTTTATCAATTCGTAAAATAAGTTTTTTCGTTTTGGGCGAAGGGCAGAGGGGAATTAAAGGGGTGAATGCCCGTAGCCCAAAACTCCTTATTAAATATCGTTCATTCTCGCATGTTCGTTTTTTAATTTCTCTAAAATAGTCGGATTTGTACTGAAAAAATTCTGTATTTTCTTAACATCTTTTTCTTTTATATTTCCTTGTTTCATGTTTATTAAAGTCAATGTCTTAATATCAAATCGTGCGTCTATGTTCCTTTGTTTTGAAGTAACATGAAAGTGTTGTGGGTCATGATCTTTTGGATATACTTCAATTTTCAAATCACCCGTAGACGCTATAAATCTTTTAATTTTATAAACTGTTCCGTCTGGCAGTACTTGAGTTGAATCAAGATGTGTTTCCAATAAATCGGCTATATTTGATTCTTTTGGAGAAAAATTAGGTTGTCTTGTTTGGTGATTTTGTTCAATCATTTTCAATAATTCATCAATATTCAAATATTTTTTATAATCCTGCCAAACATAATTGGGTTGTCCAGTTTTAAAAGTTTCTTTTTCTTCATTATTTTCAAATATTCCCGAAACAATGCCAAGCGCGAATTCGCCGTCTTTTAATAGAAAAACTTCACCATAAAGTACTACGCCTATATGTTGTTTTGGGTCGTGTTCAATCAGCTGCGGAATAAATCTTTCTTTGATTTGTTCAGCCATGCCGTCAATCGCGCTTTTTGCCATGCGCTCGTTATGCCTATCAATGTGTGTTGTGCTGGCTATGCCAGTTGTGATTTTCATAATTCAATCGTTCTTATTTCTTCTGTGGTAAGCCCATAAAATTTATAAATTGCCTCGTCAATTTCGCGGTCAAGTTTTTCAATCTCAGATTTTAACGCGTGCCATTTGTCGGTATTTTGTGAAGTTTTGTGAAATTCAGCATTACGCGCTATAATTTTATCAACCATTAAGGATATTTTTTCTTGTTCTTTTTCTCCTGCTTTAAGTAAGGGAATTTCCATTAGCGGCTCTTTATCAATTTGTAGTTGTTCGCCTTGTTTTTTTCCTTTGTGCTTGAGCCAAAAATAGATAAGTTTTGAATTTAGCAACGCGGTTAGAT
>CAZHFX010000033.1:0-8450 GCA_964531745.1 uncultured Gammaproteobacteria bacterium | reverse complement strand
TATGCGGCTCCGGCGTAGGCATGGACATGACGGCCAACCGGGCAGGCACCCGCGCCGCGCTCTGCCGAAGCGAGCACGACGCGCGCCTGGCGCGCGCTCACAACAACGCCGATGTTCTCTGTCTGGGAGCGGACGTGACCGCTCCCAGGCTCGCCGCCGCTATCATCGGCGTGTTCCTGTCCACCCCCTTCGACAACGACCCCGGGCATGCGCGCCGCATCGTGATACTGGACGAGATGGACGTCATCGAACGTCTGGCCGGGACGTGACGTAAAGACAGCACCCTCCTCAAATCAGGCTGGAGGGACAAGAAGACCGTCCCTCCGCCGTTATGGACATAAACCCTTGTGGACATAACGGCGACGGTCTTTACAACATTAAAACACCCCCATTTCTAGGGGTGTTTTTGTCTTTGACATTTCCTCAACTCTATGCTAACGTTCGTTTAGTTTTTTGTTCTTTTACAAAATTATTTGGGTTAAAAACAGTCAGCCAATAACTTGCTTATTTCAAGCAATTTGCTGGCTGGCTGCTAATGGAGGGTCAGCCCAAACCAAAACCGCGGCGTGGTGGGGCCACGCCGCCTAAAACTTTTCCAGCAAGCCAACGCGAGATCAACCGTCCCCAGCCGAAAGGCAGGGGGGCAAGCGCCGGGAGGTGTGTCGTGTTTAAAAAGATGTCGGAGTGGAAAGCAGAGTTGCAGACAGGCGACCTCAGCTGGCGCCTGATCTTGCTGGGGGTCGTCATCAGCGCCCTGACGGCGGCGGCCTGCCCGTACGCTTCGCTGAAGCTTGGCATGTCGGTCGACCTGTCAATGGGGGGGATGTTCGTCGTCGCGATGTGGCTCGGCCGCTACGCGAAGGACCGAGGACAGCTCGCCGTCCAAATGAACATCATCCAGACCATGGCGGGGGCAGTGGGCGGACTTGGGTTCGCGGTGGTGGCCATGGCCGCCTTCCACTACATCCAGAACGTCTTCGATCGCGGAGACGTGGGGTTCCACCCCGCCTGGTGGCAGATGGCTCTGTTTCTGTGGGTGTCTGCCAACCTCGGCATCTTCGTCGGCGCCTGGCCGCGCCGCATGATTCTCTCTGACAAAACCCTTCCGTGGGCCCCGGCCAAGGCGGCCTTGACAGTCGCCCAAACCATGACCGCGGAAGGGTCGGCCGAGAAGAACAGAATCCGGCGCGCCATGCTCGTCGTGAGCACACTGCTCGCCGGATTTCTGACTTTCCTCCGCGACGGACTGGGAGTCATCCCCTCCGTGGTCGGCAACGCCGCGTTGAAGATCTCGATGAGCGCGGAGTTCATCGCGATCGGGTTCGGCCTTCTCCTCCCTCTCTCGGTCGGTCTCTCCGGGTTGCTCGGGGTGTGGTTCATCGCGGCGTTCGGAGAGACGGTGGCGAAGCTCTCCGCGCTCGTTGGCACTGCGCCAGAGCAGTGGGAACAGTGCCGCACCACTCTCAACACCATTGGCGGTCTCGCCGATGCCGACAAGACCGCCGCACTCGCCTTCCTCGGCGCCAACTGCGGCGACGGCGCCAAATTCGCGGACTCCAAAGACCACTTCTCGTACATGGTGAAGTGGTTCATGTGGCCGGCCACGGCCATGATGCTGACGTCGGCGCTCACCAGCGTCGCCATCAGCATGCTCAGAAAGCCTGCGGAGAAGAAGGCTGGAGAAAATGTCCCCTCGAACCTGGCCGACGAATACATCTCCGGCTGGTGGATCGTGGGCGGAACGATCATCTGCTCGGTAGCCCTCACCTGGATCTCCTGCCACCATCTTGGCATGTCCTGGCAACAGGCTGTGGCGGCCATCCTGATGCAAGGCGTCTTGATGATCGCGGGTCTGCGCGTGCTCGGAGTCACCGGACAAGGTCCGGTCTCCCTGCTGGCCAACGCCACCCAATTCTTCTACGGACTCATCTGGCCGGGGCAGATCAGGGGCAATCTCCAGGCGGCCCTCATTAGCGCCGCCCCAGAGGCAGTTTCCGAAACCTCGATTCCGTCGTTCTGGGTGGCCCAGCGTCTGGGCGGCAAATTCAGGACGTTGATCGTCGCTCAGCTGATCGTGGTGCCGATCGGCGCCCTGCTGACTCCGATCATGTTCAACATACTGGAGAGTACCTACGGGATCGGCCTGAAAGAAGGCCAACTGTCGGCCCCCACCGGTCTCAAGATCGCCGCTTTGGCCATCGTGATGGAGAAGGGAATTTCGGCCCTTCCGCACGGCGCGCTCGTCGCTTCAATCGTCGGAGCCGGAGTCGGCATCCTGTTCGAGATCCTGCTCTCCCTGCGCAAGAAGAACGGCACCCAGCGCTTTCCGTGGATCCCGGTCGCGTCAGCCCTCGGATTCGCGCTCATCCTCCCGCCGTCTCTGTCCATCGGCACCGCCATCGGATGCGTGATCGCAGCCACCTGGCGGAAATTCTCCCCCGAAGAGGGCGGAAGCTTCAAGAACCTCGGGGAAGCACTCGCCTCCGGGCTGATCGCCGGTGAAGCGATCATAGGATCGATCGCCTTGCCGGCGCTCTTCGCTCTCCAAAAACTCTTCCCGCGATAGACTCCGGAGGTACCCGACGGAGCGCGCTTACAGGCCCCACCTGTTCGCACGCTCCGTCACTTTCCAATGTTTATCTTTCTGTAAAAAGGTAAAAAGTGGATTGGAATCGTGCTATACTAACCGCGTTATGCAAATAACAACTTCATCCGGCCAGGCAACCAAAGACGCGGGTAAAAAATTCGCCGCCACCCTCAAAGGCGGCGACATTGTTTGCCTATATGGCGAACTAGGCGCGGGAAAAACGACTTTCGTGAAAGGCGTGGCCGAAGGGCTGGGCATTTCTGAAAATATCACCTCGCCTACTTTCATCCTCATGAACATTTACAAAACTCCGCCCCTATTAGGGAAGCGGCGAGGGGCGGGGTTATTGGTTCACATTGACACCTACCGTCTCAAAAATGAACAAGAATTTTTGGATATCGGCGCGACCGATTATCTCGGCGAGCCGGATGTGATTGCCATCATTGAATGGCCGGAAAAAATTGCCGGATTATTAAAAGAAAAAAAAGCGATCAATGTTTCCATTGATCACCGCGAAGAAAATACTCGATCAATTACTATTGTTTAGCCAACGGGCAAAGAGCCAGCGCTTTTTGCTGTTCCGCTTCGCACCGCTCATTGGCGGCAACGCACTTTACAGTTTTACTCTGCGAGGAACAGCCGCGCGCAATCTTGGCGCAAAATTTATTTGCCTGGCTAATGGCCCGCATACAACTGGCGGCGGGTTTCACAACAGCGCTGTTTGAAACACTGGAGACAGCGTCCTCTTCGGTTTCAACGTCTCTCGCTACCGCGATAACTACGGGAGCAACTTTTTTAACCGCCGGCTTTACCGTGGTTTTTACTGAAGTTTTTTTACCGGCAGACTTAACCAGAGTTTTCTTGACAACGGGCTTGGCTTTAGCGCTCTTGGTCTTAACAGCCTGTTTCACCGCCTTTGCCGCCGGAACGGCGGCGATCTTAGCCTCCGCGAATACGGGAACTGACGCGGTAATAAGAAATATAGCCATTACCAAAGAAGTAATAATTTTTCTCATAACATTACAATTAACTTTAACGTTTCAACAAAAAGGATTATATCATAAATCGGATATTTTGTCAAGATGTCACAGCTGATTTTTCTCTAAAATAAGCCAAAAATTACTTCTTGGGTTTTTTGGAAACCAGATATTTTTTACCTTTTAGCTCGGCAGGCAGATATTCCTGCTTTACCAAACCATCATAGTCCGGAGTATCCGCCCGCAACGACTTCGTCGTAGCGAAGTCGGGCGGGTACTTATATCCCTGACCATAGCCGATGTCTTTCATAAAAGCAGTTGGGGCATTCCTTAAGTGAAGCGGCACGCCGAGATGCGAAGTGGCACGGGCGTCTTCGGCCGCGGCGGCGTAAGCGGTATAGAGCAGGTTGGATTTGGCAGACTTGGCGCAATACACCACCGCCTGGGCCAGGTGCACCGCGCACTCCGGCATGCCGATTTTGTGGCAGGCATCAAACGCCGCCACGGCCTGAATGAGCGCCTCGCTGTTAGCCATGCCAATATCCTCACTGGCAAAACGCGCCACCCGGCGCGCCACATAAAGCGGGTCGGCTCCGCCTTCCAGCATTCTGGCCAGCCAGTAAAGCGCCGCGTCCGGGTCGGAACCGCGCATAGATTTGTGGAGCGCCGAAATGAGATTGTAAAATTCTTCTCCCTGCTTATCAAACACTAAATGCGTTCTCTGCAATGCCTCTTTAATATGGCCGGCAGTAATAATGATTTTCTTTTTTGTTAAAGCCGGTTTGACCGCCGCCGTGACAGCCAACTCCAAACCGTTTAGAGCCACCCGCGCGTCGCCGCCGGAAAGCTCGGCGAGAAGAGCCAGCGTTTTATCATCCATAACGACCGGGTAATTTCCCAAGCCGCGTTCGGCATCGACGAGGGCGCGTTTCAAAACCTGAATAATATCCTCCGGCGACAAACGTTGTAAAATGAATACTCGCGAACGCGACAAAAGCGCTCCGATGATTTCAAACGAGGGATTTTCGGTGGTAGCGCCGATGAGGATAATGTCCCCTTTCTCAACGTGGGGAAGCAACGCGTCCTGTTGGGCTTTGTTCCAGCGATGAATTTCGTCAACGAACAAAATAGTACGCTCGCCCAGACGGCGCGAGATTACCGCCTGCTCAATAACTTTGCGCAGGTCTTCCTTGCCGCTGGAAGTAGCCGACAGAGCAATGAAACGCGCTTTTGTCTGCTCGGCAATGATACGGGCGAGAGTAGTCTTCCCCGCTCCGGGTGGACCCCAAAAAATGAGCGACGGAAGCTCCCCGCCTTCAATCAACCTGCGGAGTAATTTCCCAGGCCCGACAATATCCGTCTGCCCGACAAACTCCCCGAAAGTGCGTGGCCGCAAACGCTCGGCCAAAGGGGCTATTGCCATCATAGATATCACAAAAACCTAGCCACGCGCCTCACCCACCATTCTTTCATCTTGGCCCACCATCCGCGATTCCGCCAGTGTTCTTCGTTAAAGGGGCGAGCTAATTTTTTCCACTCGTTAAACAGGCGATTCAAATCATTGACCATGCCCTCGTCATTGAACGAAACGCCGCTTTCTTCGTTAAAATAAAAACTGCGCGGCGTGATATTGATGCTCCCCACATGGCCAAAATTATCATCCACGCTAACCGCTTTGCCGTGATTCATATTCGGCAAAAAATAGACGCTGGCGCCAGCCTTGAGGATGCGTCCGTAATAGGCGATGGCGAGCAACTCCATCAGCTTGCTGTCGGTGCGCAGGGGCATGAAAATATTTACTTTCACGCCGCGCCGGCGGGCGATCGCCACCGCCTGTAAAAATTGCTTGTCCGGCACAAAATACGGCGTGAGAAAATTAGCGCTCTCCTTGGCGGCCGCGAGCGCCTGCAAAATCATTCTTCTGGCTTTAGAAAATCGCTGAAAACGCGGTGAATGGACGACAAACTTGAGCTTGTCTTTCCATTGTTTCAACCCTTCAGATAGTTTGGAACGCCGAAACAGATGGCGCACTTTGTTTCTGTCTCCGCCGGACGAGATATAACTTTTGGCAAAGCCGCGCAGGAGCGGCCGGGCGATCGGGCCCGCAAGCTTCAAATAAATATCGTCCCAGCGCCGGTAGGCCGCGCGGATATTAACGCCGCCCAAAAATATCACCTGCTCGTCAATAATAAGCACCTTGCGATGATTGCGAAACCATAGCCGCGCCCACCATTTGGCCAGGCGAAACTCCGGATACAAGCGATTGAAACGCAATACCTCTACCCCGGCTTCTTTCAGCCGGCGCTCCGCCCCGCCGGAAAAAGAAAAACTGCCATAAGCATCAATGATAATTTTAACCGTGAGACCGCTCTTTGCTTTGTCGCACAATACATCCACGAACCGCGTGCCGACAATATCATCCACAAAAATAAAAATTTCCCAGTAAATTGATTTTTCCGCGATCAAAAGAGCCTGGTACATAGCATCCCAGGCTTCGCTGGTCGTCTTGTAAAATTGGTAAGAAAAATCTTTTTGTTCCATATGGTTAGGCAAAGCCAGCCTATTATCCAGTATGGCACCTTCCCTTGGGCTTGTCCATTGTCAAAAAAAATGATATTTTACATTTTATGAATCTTCCACTAGACGCCTTAAAAACCAAAAGCCGGAGCGGCTTAAACTTTCTCGGACGCTGTATGAAAATCGGCTGGCTGCCGATCGCCCTGATTGCGATATTCGTCTTGCAAAATCATCTTTTTAACCTTTTGCTTGACATCGCTCCCAGCCACTACATCATCCGCCGAACGGTAGTATCAATCGCTTTCGGACTGCTAATCTTCGGCCCGGCCGCGCTGATGAGGAGAAAAATCGCCTACTGGCATCTGGGGCTGGCCGCGCTGTTCGTTTCCGTTATCTTTATTTTCCAATTTCTTTATTACTCCTATTCCGGAGGATTTTTGCAGGCATCGGCTATTTGGTACGCCGGGGAAGGGCTGACGGCGCTCGGCACGGCGAGAACTCTTCTGACATATCGCCTGATCTTTTTCGCGCTGGCGCCGCTCTTGGTGCTGGCGGCCGCCATAGTGGCGCGGCGCGGGTACGGCGCGCCGGGGATAACGCTGTCGTCAAGAGAAAAAATCGGCGCCGGCGGTTTGCTGGTTGTCTTCGCCGCTCTTGGCTACGGCTACATACTGCTTCGGGAACGTATGGAGGCGGGCACGACCGTTCACCTCTACCAACGTAGCCGTCTCTACGATATGAACGCTCTGGTCGCCAAAATCGGCATCATCAACTTTTCTTTGGAAGACGCGATCGCTTCGGCAATCCGCCCCCATCGCGCCACGGCCGCCGACCTGCGTTTTATAAAATCGTGGCGGCAAACACAGCCGCCCAAATCGGACAGCGGAAAATATTTCGGTTTAGCCAAAGGGCGCAACCTTATTTTTCTCCAGGTGGAATCTCTGGAAAACGCCGTCATCGGTAAAAAAATAGACGGGCAGGAAATTACGCCGCGCCTAAATCAGCTGGCCAAGGAAGGGCTCTATTTCTCAAACTACTACGCGCCGATTGGGCCGGGGACAACCGCCGACGTAGAATTTTCCACGCTTAATTCGCTCTACCCGCTTCCCGATACGGCGGCTTTTATCCAATACGCCTTTAATCAATACGCGGCTCTCCCCGGATTACTAAAGAAAAACGGCTATCACACCTACTCGTTTCACGGCGATGTGGCCAGCTTCTGGAATCGCGCGAACATTTACCCCCAGCTGGGGTATGAGCGGTGGTTTGACCGGCGGGATTACACCGTTCCGCGCGCTATTGGAACCTACGATCTGGGCGACAAAGATTTTTTACAGCAATCTATTCCGAAATTGCAGTCCCTGCCCCAGCCGTTTATGGCAACTCTCATTACCTTGACCTCGCACAGCCCGTTTGAATTGCCCCCCGACCTTGAAACTCTGGCCATCTCCCCCGCCTCCCCCTTAAACCGGCTCCAGCGGCAGTATCTGCAGAGCATCCATTATACCGACGAGGCCATCGGCACGTTTATCAGCCAGTTGAAATCAGCCGGCTTGTATGATAATTCTCTGATTTTCATCTTCGGCGACCACGGCAGTTTTAGCAATATCAGCCAGGCCCTGGGGGCGGTAAAAACACCTTTCCCCGGTTTACAAAATTTTCAGGTTCCGCTCATCATCCTCGCCCCCCGCGCCGCCCTGCGGGGCGTTGATAGCTCGCCAGCCAGCCATCTTGACATCTATCCCACCGCCGCGCGTCTCTTGGGTTTTTCTCCGTCATCAACGATGTTCGGAGAAAACCTGCTCGCCCAGCGCATCCCGACAGCAACCATCCGCGCTCTTATATCCGGCACGGTCAAAATAACCCTCTCCGACAAACTGGCCTACCACGCGGCCGATGACGGAGTGTTTGAGCATGGCACATGTCTAGAGCTCCCAAGCAAAAAAAGAATCGCCCCGAGCGCCTGCCGCTCATTGTACGAAAGCCAAGAAACCGCCGTCCGGGCTTCGGATGCGATGGTAAGAGGAAACCTGATAACACAAGCAGAAAATTTTTAGAATTAAAAAAACCCTTCGGATTTTCAATAAAAAATTGGTTGGCGGCGTGTAATGCCACCCACGGATTTTTCGGCGAATTGTCGCCGAAAAACGCTTGGATGACCTTGGCGGTCGCCAACGAAAATGTGGGGGAAATTTCGAGTTGTCCGATTTTGGTAGAGTATTTTAGAGGTAGTTCGGACGTTTTATAGGCCGCCCGCAGGCGGCCACGCTAGCCCCCCCAAATTTTACCGAATTGTCGGCGCGATGTTTGACAATGTCCAGTTTTTCTTTTCAATAAATTTTTCAATATTTCTCCACAACGCATCCATA
>CAZHFX010000032.1:0-9251 GCA_964531745.1 uncultured Gammaproteobacteria bacterium | reverse complement strand
GTCTCCCGATTAAATCGGGACTGATGAGTTCAAACAGATTTTGAAAAGGACGAAAGGTCAAAATTCTTGACAAGCATCTCCCGGAGGGGGTATTATAAGAATATGCAAATCGCGCTAAAAATAATTTCTGGGATAGTGCTAGGCGTGTTGATGACCATCATGACGGCCGCTTATATTTGCCCGATGACTGTTTCCGGCGCCGCCATGGCGATGGAACAAACTCCGCCCAGTCTATGCCAATCTCTATCCGCTAACACAGACATCGGCGGCATGGCCGGCTGTGCTGGTACGCACTTAGCCGTTATTGGGCAATTGCTCGGCGACATCCCATACACCTTCAGCCTACTCATGGCGCTTGGTTTGCTTGCGCTTGTTTTTCATCTTTTCTCCAGAGGTTTTTTGACTGCAATCACACGGCCTTTATTCAGTCGTTTCAAACATCTCTATCTTTATTATCGCACGTCAATAAAATTCTTAATTGAAAAAAAGATATTAAGATATCTCGGCCTTTTGGGCTACAACGCAATCGTTTCGCTGGTTTAAGTTTTCCTGTTCACTCATCAACGGCAGTCAATTTTGCTGACAGGAAAACTCCGCGCGAAGCGATTTTTTTGTTAACTCACTAGGCCAACTATGTCTTCATTAAAAATTCCAATACGCGGCATGCACTGCGCCTCCTGCGAAGTCTTGATTGGTGAAAGCGTGCGAAAAGTCCCGGGAGTTGAGGTGGTTGCCGTCAATCAGCGCCGCTCTGAAGCGGTAATCCAATATCACGGCGCCGAACCGTCGGCCAAAGCCATCCGGAAAGCCGTTCAAGACGCCGGATACGAAGTCGGACAAAAAGATAAACTCCCGTGGCTATCATCAAACCCGAGAGACTACAAAGACCTGTTGCGCGCCGCCGGCATATTGTTCGTCGTTTACTTAATAGCGAAATGGCTCAACTTATTCAGTCTTGACGTTGGAACGCAAAATACCGGCGTCATTGTGGCGCTGTTTGTCGGGCTAGTGGCCGGGGTCTCAACTTGCATGGCGCTCGTTGGCGGTCTGGTTCTTGGCTTGTCCGCCCGCCATGCCGAATTGCACCCGGAAGCCACGTCTGTGCAGAAATTCCGGCCGCACATCTACTTCAATATCGGCCGCATTGCCGGCTACGCTGTTCTCGGCGGTCTAATCGGCCTAGTCGGTTCGGTTTTTCGGCCGTCAACTAATATTTTAGGATTCCTGACAATGGTTGTCGGAGGCGTTATGGTATTCTTCGGTCTTAAACTGGTGGAAATTTTTCCGGTCCTCAAAGACAAAAGCATTACTCTGCCCGCGGGCATCGCTCGCCTCTTCGGTTTGCACAAAGAAGTAAAAGAGTACAGTCCCAAGAGCTCAATGGTCATGGGCGCTCTGACGTTCTTTTTGCCCTGCGGTTTCACTCAGGCGATGCAATTGTACGCCGTTTCCACCGGCAGTTTTTGGCAAGGAATGGCCATCATGGGGCTGTTCGCCATTGGGACTGCTCCCGGATTGCTTGGCATCGGCGGCCTTACATCAATCTTTAGTGGCCGCCGGGCGCGCACCTTCTTCATGACGGCCGGACTCGCCGTGATTATTTTGGGTTGGGCTAACATTGTCAACGGTAGCCGTCTATTTGGCGGTAGCGCCGGAACGGCCAACGCGGCCATCGCGTCAAATGGCGAGGCCCAGATAGTGCGCATGACGCAGAGCGGTGGCGGCTACAGCCCCAATGTGTTTACCGTGGAAAGAGGGCGGCCGGTGAAGTGGATCATTAAATCAACCTCGGCATTTTCCTGCGCGTCATCAATAGTAATGCCGAAGTATGGTATTAGCCGGGGGCTAAAGGTTGGCGAAAATATCATTCAATTTACGCCGGCCGAGGTCGGCGAGATTTCTTTTTCCTGCTCCATGGGGATGTACCGCGGAAAATTTATTGTCGTTGAGTCAAAGAGCGGGTCAACATCCGTCGGTAATGCCGCGGCGGCCATCTCCCCGGCCCAACTGACCGGCGGCGGTGCGGCGGCGCCTTCATGCGGCGCCGGAGGCGGCGGTTGCGGCGGTTGCGGCGGCGGTGCGGCCCGCAAAGCGATAACGCCTCAAGTCGGCACGGTACAAACCGCGGCGACAAATTCTGACGTTCAAGTGCTAAAAACAGTATATACCTACGAAAAAGATATGGTCCCAAACACCTTCGTTGTTAAGAAAGGCCGGCCGGTACGACTGGAAATTGATGTGCGCGAAGACGGGCAAGGGTGTATGAGCACCATAGTAATTCCTGGCTTGAACTATCAAATCTATCGGCTTACCGCCGGGCAACCAATTATTATTGAATTCACTCCCGCCGCTGTCGGCGATTACTCCATCACCTGCGCGATGGGCGTGCCGCGCGGTCAAATTAAGGTCACCAATTAAATTTTATGATTACTTATAAATTCAAAATTACTAATTTAACGTGCGAGGCCTGCGTGAAACTTTCCACCCTGGCGCTGGAAGCAATTCCTGGCGTTACGCAAGTAAAAATTATCCTCGCTACCGGAGAGGCCGAGCTTATGTCCGATCAGGATACAAGTTGGGAACAAATTTATTCAGCGTTGCAATCGGTTGGCAAAAATGCAGTGCAAATTTAATAATATGTCAGAAAAAATATCACTGAAAATTGAAGGCATGCATTGCGCTTCGTGCGCCGGTCTGATTGAGCGGAGTCTAAAAACAGTTTCCGGCGTGAAGACGGCCAACGTCAACTTCGCCGCGGAAAAAGCCCGGGTCATATATGACACATCGCTCGCCACTCCTGAACAGCTAATGGCCGCCGTAGTCAAAGCCGGATACAAGGCAAACATAGTTACAACTTCTGACCCCGAAGCTGAGCGGCGTCAGCGGGAAAGCGTTATAAACGGGTACTCCAAAAAATTTTGGTGGAGTTTCGCCCTGAGTCTGCCCATGCTCTATTTCATGTTTTTGGATTTCTTTTCTTTCATTCCTGGACGAGTATTAACCTTACCTTACATTGGCATTATTTCTCTCATCCTCACTATCCCGGTACAGTTCATTATTGGCGCGGGGTTCTACAAGGGTATGTGGAGCAGTTTAAAAATGAAAACGTTCAACATGGATAGTCTGATTGCAATTGGCACGAGTACGGCCTTTTTCTACAGTCTTTCACAATTTGTGACCTATGTTGTGCGAACGGGAAGCGTTATCGGCTTGAATGGTATGAAAATTCCCGAACTTTACTTTGAAACTGCCGCTTTTCTTATCACGTTTGTGATTCTCGGCAAATGGTTAGAAGCTAAAACAAAGGGCCGGACTTCAGAGGCGATAAAAAAACTGATCGGGCTTCAGCCTAAAACAGCGCGAGTGGCAAAGAATGGCGCCGTGGCCGATATACCCATTGAACAAGTCGCCGCCGGCGATACAATTGTTGTCCGGCCGGGCGAAAAAATTCCGGTTGACGGCATAGTTAGCAAGGGGCAATCAAGCGTGGACGAATCCATGATTACGGGCGAAAGCATTCCGGTGGAAAAAACTGTCGGAGCTACCGTCATTGGCGCGACGATAAACAAAAACGGTAGCTTTGAGTTTACCGCGACGAAAGTTGGCAGCGAAACAACGCTCGCTCAAATTATCCGCGTAGTGGAAGAAGCCCAGGGGTCCAAAGCGCCGATTCAAGCTTTTGCTGATAAAATCTCGGCCTACTTTGTGCCGATTGTAATTGGTCTCGCCATTCTCACTTTTCTCGTATGGTACTTCGCCCTTGGCGCGAGTCTTACCTTCGCGCTGATGGCTTTCACTTCCGTTATCGTTATTGCCTGTCCGTGCGCGCTCGGTCTTGCCACGCCAACTGCTATTATGGTTGGCACTGGCAAAGGGGCGGAACATGGGGTGCTTATAAAAGGCGGCGAACCGCTGGAAGCGGCCTGCAAAATTAAGGCCGTTGTATTTGATAAAACTGGCACGCTTACAAAAGGACAGCCAGAAGTAACAGACATTGTTAGCGCCGGAATTACTGACGAAGAAGAAATTATTACTTTGGCCGCCAGCTTAGAGAAACTTTCCGAACACCCGCTAGCCGAGGCAATTGTCAAATATGCTGAAGAAGAATCAATACCGCTAAACGAAGCCGCAAACTTCCGCGCTATTCCCGGCCACGGAATTGAAGGGGTAATAAACGGACACCGATATTTCATGGGCAACCGCAAGCTCATTACGGACATTGTGGGAATCAGCGGACAACTGCTTGAAAAAATAGAACACAAAATTCGTAAGCTTGAAGAAGGCGGCAGGACAGTTATGATTCTTGCGTCCGAACACGAACTGCTCGGTCTGATTGCTGTGGCCGATACCATTAAAGAAACGACCGCGGAAGCGGTGCAAGCTTTGCAAAAACGCGGCCTTAAAGTCTTCATGATAACAGGCGATAATCGCCGCACCGCCGAAGCCATCGCCCGCCAGGCCGGAATAAAAAATGTGCTCGCAGAAGTCTTGCCCGAAGATAAAGCCAACGAAATTAAAAAACTTCAGAGTGCCGGAGTTAAAGTCGCCATGGTCGGAGACGGCATCAATGACGCGCCCGCTTTAGCCCAAGCCGATCTCGGCATCGCGATGGGTTCTGGAACTGACGTGGCGATGGAAACCGGCGGCATCGTGATTATCAAAAACGACCTGCGCGACGTGCTGACCGCCATCAGCTTGAGCCGTGAAACCATGGGAAAGATAAAACAAAATATGTTCTTTGCTCTCTTCTATAATGTCATCGGCATTCCCATCGCCGCCCGGGTGTTCGCCGCCTTTGGACTGGTGCTAAAACCGGAGTTGGCCGGTCTCGCCATGGCGTTCAGTTCTGTCTCGGTCGTTTCAAATTCATTGTTTTTGCGCCGATTTAGACCGGGAAAGAAAAACTGGCTGTCCATTTCCGCTCCGTTCGCGATGGGGGCTGTTTTCACTTTCATATTCTTCCTCTTCGCCCGTTTAAGCAGAATGGAATAATTACATTATCCACGCAATCCCGAATATATGTCAGTAAAATCGCGCCAAATAAATAAAGTACTCCTGCTAGTCGCCCTGCTGGTTGGCGGGCTGGTTTTCTTGGCGATTAAAGTCAATCAGGCCTCTACCAACGGCCCGCTGAAAGGAAAAACCGCTGTGGTATACCGCTCGCCAAGTTGCGGCTGTTGCGCCAACTATATTACCTATTTGCGACGGGCTGGCGTCCAAGTGGAAGAAAAATTGACTGAAGATATGACTGCCGTTAAAAAACAATTCGGCGTGCCCGAGGAACTCGCCAGTTGCCACACGACCCGCATTGAAAATTACACCGTGGAGGGCCATATACCGATGGAAGCAATCCAAAAATTATTGGCTGAAAAACCCGTCACCATAGCGGGCATCGCCTTGCCGCGCATGCCTTCCGGAAGCCCGGGAATGCCGGGCGCGAAATATGGAACATTTGATATCTCCGAATTTACCGCGGCCGGGTCATCCTCCCCTTATGCCAGCCTGTAACGCGATAAACCATAACAAGCATATGATGGCAATCGCACGGACAAAAATACTAATCGGCGGAATCAGTTTAAGCGGTCTCCTGTTCCCGGCCACAGCGCTCGCCCACTGCCCACTCTGCACTGCCGGAGCGGGCCTGGTGGCCATTGGCGCCTATTGGTTGGGAGTTAATGGTTTGACGATAGGGGTGCTGATCGGCGCCTTCGCATTAGCTTTGGGCTTATGGATCGCCCGGCTCATCAAAAAGAAATACTTGCCGAGACAGGACAGCATAATCGGCCTATTTTCGTGGCTCACCACCCTTCTGCCGCTACAGATGCTTCTCTCCGATTACACTTCCATCTATATCAACTGGGCCGGCTCGTATGGTTCCCTGCTCAATCGCACCTACCCTGTCAATTTATTCCTTATCGGAGGGGTTATCGGCGGCGCGCTAATTTATTTGGCTCCGCCACTAAGCCGCGCCATCACCGAACGCCGCGGTAAAACCACGCCATACCAAGGAATAATCATAACGTTCGCGCTTCTCATTCTCACTTCACTCCTAACGCAATTCATTATATGAGCGTTCTGCCTATTTTTATTCTAGCCACCACGGCAATTTTCTTGACTGCGTTATTCATACACAGTTTCGGCCACTTAAAATTTTGCGCCGTCTGCGTGACTATTGGCGCGACGTGGCTGTCTCTGCTCATCGCCTGGCTCTTCGGCTACTCCGTCAACCCGCTGCTCATTGGCGTCCTCATGGGAGAGTGCGTCGTCGGCCTCTACCATCTCATTGAAAAAAGAGCGCCGAGCGCTTGGCAGATATTCCGCTGGCCCTACATGGTTACGATGACAGTCCTCGTCTATCTCATCGTCGGCATCCGATCCGGCGCCTGGACGGCCGGGGCACTACTAGCGTTGGTATGGATTGTCTGGGGGGCGATATTCGTTTGGCGCCAACATCCCTCTATTAAAAAGACGGCCGAGAGGCTTATCGCTTGTTGCCGTGATTGGTAACTTAATTTTCAATTAATAATATGTCTGAAAATCTACTCGGGAACAAATCGCTCTGGCATGGCGCCGGCGCCGGTGTGGCGGTCATAGCAGTCGGGACGGCGTTCATTCTGGGCGCGATTTACGGCCCCAACGTCCGAGCAAAACTCAAAGGCACGCCAGCTCTCTTGACGCAGACAACAAATGCCACCCCGCCAAACCCAAACGCCGCTACTCTCGCCGAAGCAGTAGTGCCGTCTGCCGGCATTACCCTGCCAGTAAAATGGGGCGACTTCGGCAAACAGCTGGTGGAAAAAGGGGTTATTGACCGCGATCAATTCACCGCTCTCTATAAAGACCGTTTGGGTTTAGGACCTAATGAGCAAAAAATGCTTGACGGCGATGATAACGGTTATATTATTATAACCCCGGACAACGCCGGAGTCATTCTGAATTTGCTTTGGGCATTGGGACTTGGCAATAAAAATCCGATTCTTGACACCGGCCCCATGGTGGACAAGCAGTACGGCGGTGCCGGCCGCTTCGCGTCCACCGGCGGCTGGTCGCTGGCCAAGGGCGATGCCATGGAGCATTACAGCAAATATAATTTCATCAAACTCAATAAAAACAAGCAATCTTTGGTAGAGCGCGTTTCGCAAAATATTTTCCGGCCGTGCTGTAACAATTCCACTTACTTCCCGGACTGCAATCACGGCATGGCTATGCTCGGACTTTTGGAAATGATGGCTTCGCAGGGAGTTTCGGAAAATGACATGTACAAAATCGCGCTCCAAGTCAACTCCTACTGGTTCCCCGACACCTACTTAACATTAGCTAAGTACGAAGCCGCAAAAAATATATCGTGGGAAAATGCCGACCCAAAAAAAATGCTCGGCGCGGAGTATTCCAGCGCCAGCGGCTACCGGGCAATCCAGTCGCAAATTCAACCGGCGCAACAAAGCGGCGGGGGCGGGGGTTGCGGAGTGTAAAATTGAATTTAATAATGTAATGCAAAAACTATGTCAAAAAATACCAAAATCATTTGCCTTGTCGCCATCGGCGCGGCATTTATCGTGTTCATCTTTTTACGCGATCGTGTTTCAGCCTATCTGCCCTATTTGCTCATTCTGCTCTGCCCGCTATTGCACCTTGTTTTTATGGGCCGCATGAATCATGGCCAGGAAAACAAGCCCGAGGAAAGCCCGACCGCTGTCGGCAAATCTAATAACTCTAAGCCATCGTGCCATTGAAATAAACTTGAAAAATAACGCATGATCCCATACTTCCAACTGACAACCTTTAACCTCGGCCCTTTCCATATTTATGCCTGGGGACTGCTGGTGGCTCTTGGCATTATTACCGCTCTCGGCGTGGCCGAGCGGCGCGCCAAAACCACCGGCCTCTCCGCCGCTAAACTGCTTGATTTGGGAATTTGGATAGTCGCCGCCGCCTTTATCGGGGCGCGGCTGTTTTATGTATTTTTTTACGATTGGCAAAATTTTTCCGCTTCCCCATCAAGCATTGTCAAAATATGGCAAGGCGGGCTGTCATCGTTTGGCGGATTTGCCGGCGCCGCACTGGCCGCGACGCTATACGCACGGTTAAAAAAAATCCGTCTTTGGGACTACGCAGACGCCATCATGTACGCCTTTCCACTCGGTTTAGGCATCGGACGAATCGGATGTTTTTTAGCTCATTTGCATATCGGCCGGCCGAACAACTCGCTTCTCGCAGTAGCTTTCCCGGGCGGTTCGCGGCTGGACATGGGTCTAATTGAATCGCTGTTTGGATTTCTGCTCTTCGGCATTTATTTTTTCTTTTTACGCGTCGTTCAAAAAAAATTATTTTTGCCCCTGACGATGTTTTGGTATGGAAGCGCGCGCTTTATTTTTGATTTCGGACGGGCGACAGATATTATCCAAACCGACGTCCGTTACGCCGGTTTGACGCCGGCGCAATACGGAGCGCTGTTACTAATTACAGGAGCGCTGTATTTGTTCTTTACGTTACGACAGCAGGAGATAACGCCAGCGGCGGTGAATATTAAAAATACTTAATTTGTTGTATAATAACCTTTGAATATGACCTACGTTGCTAGAAATATACCGGAGGACGACTCCGCCCCCCAAATTAAAGAGCTAGAGAATACCCCGGCCGCCAGCGCGCCTTTTTTCAGCCGAGTTTCCCCCCAAAGCGCTTTGGCGATTGGTTTGATAACCAGTATTATGGCGACCGGCACTGTCGGTTTCATAATTCTTCTTATAATATTCATCAGAGGCGGCCGATAGCGTTTTGCAGATCAAATAAAGTCGCTTTTATTCATTTAATCAAAATCTATGGGAAAACTTTCTCTTGGAAAATACGCCGGGCTGTGCATTCTCGGCGGAGAAATAGCGTATACCATCTGCCTGGTGTACGGGCTCTTCCTCGCCGGCAAAGCGGCTGAACTGCACCTGATTTTGTTCCAGCTATTCCCCGGCTTCACCGGGCTGAATTTTGTCAGTTGGCTCCTCGGAGCAATTTCCGTGGCTATCTGGTCGGGGGCGGCCGGAGTCTACATAGCCTGGATGCATAACACCAGCATCAAAGGGTAAGCAAAACGGCGAATACCCTATAATGGTTGAGCAATTTATCCCGCACCATAGAAGACTCCGCGCGTTAGCACGAGAGATGGAAGCCAATTTACCCCAAAGAGTAATGCCGCGGGCGTAAGCCCGTGGTGCGGGATTTATCACTGGAGGGTTGGCTGAGTGGTCGATAGCAGCAGT
>CAZHFX010000031.1:0-9328 GCA_964531745.1 uncultured Gammaproteobacteria bacterium | reverse complement strand
CGTTCCAGTGAGGGAAGTGCATAAGGTCCACTTTGGCCTTTTTTATGATTCCCGGCAGGTGCGTTTGTTCGGCGAAGCCGTACCAAGGGATGTCGGCCAGAACTTTGCGGAAGTTCGGGGCGCTGGGCGTATATTCATTCCAATTGTCACGGCGCAAAAAAATGACAAACTCGGCGTTTGTGGGTAATTTTTCTAAATGGAGAACAAGCTGTTCAATATAGCGCCCTAAGCCCCCTTGTTTGGGGCCGTACATCCGGGCGTCAAGGCCAATTTTCATAGCCCCGTAATGCTAGCAGAAAATAGACAAAAAGGCTAGTTTTAAGGGTTTATTTTTTGATTTCGTACATTGTTTTTTTGTCTTTAATATGGTACAATTTTTTTGTTCAATTAGCCAGCTATGCTTTATTTAAGCCAGCTTCTCAAAACTAAAATTAGAGATAGTTCAGAAAAAGTAGTGGGGGTGCTGGTGGATATTGTCATTAAACCGCGCGAGGGGCAATATGCCCCGCTTTTATTTTTGGGCGCGCGCAAAAAGTTTTCTCGGCAGATTTTATATATTCCTTTGTCCGCGGTGGCGGCTCTGGCCGCCTCCGAGATTACTTTGCGCCTGCGGGCGGCGAATATTTCGCCCGGTGCCCCGAAAGAGGGCAGTGTTTGGCTGGTGAAAGATATTTTTGATGAACAGATTGTGGACGTGGAGGGCGCGCGCGTCGTGCGCGTGAATGATTTGAAACTTGGTTTGGTTGAAGACGCGTGGTGCGTAATCGGCATTGATGTTGGTTTGAGCGGCCTATTACGGCGTTTACGGGCCAGCTGGCTTGACGTGTTTCATTTGTTTGAGCCGAGTTTGATAGATTGGCGCAAAGCGCAGAGAGTAAAGGGCGCCTTGCGGGTAGACAGCCTTTCGGACGATCTTATTCGTTTGCATCCCGCCGACCTGGCTAATATTATTGAGGATTTAAGCACTAAACACGGCGCCCGCCTCGTACGGTCGCTTGGTGATACTGTCGCCGCCCAGGTGCTGGAGGAGCTGGAACCAAGATTTCAGAAAATTTTAGTGGATCGTCTCGGCCCGGAAAAGACGTCGCATATTTTAGAAAAGATGTCTACCGATGAAGTGGCCGATCTCATACAAATGATCCCACCTAAAGAAGCCGAAGAGATACTGGCAAAGTTGCACGGCCGCAAGCTAACCAGCGTGGAACAGCTTTTGCGCTATGAAGACAATACGGCCGGGGGTCTTATGACCACCGACCTTATCCGAGTAAAACCATCATGGACGATACAGCAGGCGCTGGAAGAAATTAGAAAACATTCCGATTCCATGCGTTCGGTTTTGTATATATATGTTGTTGATGACGCTGAAGTTTTCCAGGGGGCCGTATCTCTGCGCCGTCTCGTTTTTGCCGATCCGCGCCAAAAAGTCAGCGAATTATTGATCAAAGACCACCCTTACGCGGTTCTGCGCGTTCATTACTCCATTCGGGACGTCGTGCGTATCATGACGAAATACGATTTATATACGGCGGCGGTGTTAGACCGAGATAATAAACTTTTAGGGATGGTGACGATTGATGACGTGATGCGCCACCTTCATCCGCAAGCGTAACAGCTTATGTTGAAAGCCAAGTGGCCAAAAATCGCGCTTATTTTGTCGGTGATCGGTCCGGCCATCATCGCCGGCACAGCCAACAATGACGCCGGAGGCATCAGCACCTATTCTTACGTCGGTTCTCGTTTTGGCTACGCCATGCTCTGGGTGTTGCTCGTGAATTTTATCACCCTGGCTTGCACCCAGGAAATAGGCATTAAGCTCGGCGTTTACACTGGAAAAGGGCTGGCCGCGCTTATCCGCGAGCAATTTAAGATTGGCTGGACATTGTTTGCTCTCCTTACCCTTTTTACCGCCAATGTGGCGGTTACCGCTTCTGAATTCGCCGGTATCGCGGCGGCGTTTGAATTATTCGGTTTCAACAAATGGGCGGTCGTTCCGATTTTTGCGGTTTTGGTGTGGATGTTTCTCTATAAGGGGTCATTTAAGAAGATTGAACGTTTCTTTTTGTTTATTTCGTTTTTTTTGTTGGTTTATGTTATATCGGCGGTTTTGGCGCGTCCGGATTGGGCGGTTGTGCTTAAAGAGACTGTCACGTTCAGGTTACCGGCTGATTTTTCATTTCTCATTGCGCTTTTGGGAGTAATGGGCACCACCATTACTCCCTGGGGGCAGTTTTTTATTCAGTCATATGTGGTTGATAAAGGCGCCGACCAGGGGGATTACAGGATTCAGCGGTTTGAGGTTTATTTCAGCGCCTTCTTTACTTGCCTCATCGCGGCGATGATTATGATTGTCACTAAAGAGGTTTTATTTGACCGCGGCATCGTTGTGGACAGCGCCGCTACTGCCGCCACCGCCCTCGCTCCAGTCCTGGGGTCTCTCGCTACGATTATTTTCGGCGTCGGTTTTTTCTTTGCTTCGTTGTTAGGCGCGTTTATTTTGCCGCTGACCACTAGTTATTCCATCTGCGAGGCGCTTGGCTTTGAGCATGGCATGAACACCACCTGGAAGGAGGCGCGGGCCTTTTACGGCATCATGGCGGCGGTTATTATTCTTTCAGCGGCGTTCGCGTTACAGCCGTTCTTCTCTCTTTTTCAGGTGATGCTGTTTGCTCAAGTAGTTAATGGAATTTTGCTTCCGATTATCCTAATTTTTATTCTTGTCCTGCTGGTCAGAGGCAAGCAGTACGGCTTGCCCGAGAGCTCTCGGCTCGGGAGAATTTTTTATTTCGTCATCACCGGCGAGACAATTATTCGTCTGATTGTTGTCAGCGCGCTGTTGGTTATTCTCACGCTGTTTCCGTCTCTTCCTAGCTGGGCGCGATCGTTTTCTCTTCCATTTTAGACCGAGCGAAACAGAGCTAGCGCGGCTTGAGCGGTTTTTTTCCACGAAAATCGCGCGGTCATCTCCAGGCCGTTTTTTATTGCCTGTTCGCGGGCGGCCGAGTTGGAGAGAAGGTACTTTATTCCTTGAGCGATTTCATCCGGCCGGTGCGGGTTCATAAGGCAGGCGGCTGAACCGGTTACTTCCGGCAGGGAAGATCGGTTGGAAGTGATAACCGGCACGCCGGTGGCCATTGCTTCCAGCGCCGGGAAGCCAAACCCCTCGTAGAAGCTGGGGTAGACGAAGAGGCCGGCGCCTCTGTAGAGAGCTGGTTTATCGGCCGGGGCAACAAACCCGATTAATTTGATTTGGTTTTTTAATGGTGAGGCGTGGATACGCGCGCGTACCCGGTGGTTTTTCCAGCCCGGGGCGCCGGCGATGACGAGAGAATGAGGATTGGAGAGTGAAGGGTAGGCTTGTTCAAAGGCTTCAATAAGCCCGAGGATATTTTTACGTGGCTCAAGGGTGCCGAGGAAGAGGATATAATTTTTCGGGAGAGAATATTTGTTTGTAATGTCAGAGGTCAGGCTGTGAAGGCCAAATGATGAAGACAAACCCGGGTAGAGCACTTTAATTTTTTCTGCCGGTATTTGGTAATAGTCCACCAGGTCGCGTTTGGTGTTTTCTGAAGGGGTGATGATTTGGCGGGCATTTTGGCATTGTTTTTTCGGGTTGACCAGGCGGTGCCAAAGGCGCTGTCTGGGCGTGTAGTAGTTTTTGAAAAGGTGAAATGTTAAATCGTGAATGGTGAGAATATGCCGAACGCTTGGTGATAGCGCGGTGAAGTGTAAGTTGGGGGAGAAGAAACAATTAATGTGAATGCCGGTATTTTTTTCCAGCAGACGGTCAAGTTTAGGCGCGCCGGTGAGGGCAATAGAAGCATTTAGCAGTTTAGGCGGCCAGCGGGTGGGCGCGTAGTGTATATTGGCCTGCGGCCAGCGAGGTAAATTGACCGCCAAAGCCCGAGGCGACTGGTGGTAAAAGAGGTAATATTGATTGTCGCGGTCAACAGCGAATAAGGCGTTCAAGAATTCAAACGCATATTCGCCGACGCCGGTGCGATGCCGGGTCGCGAGTGGCCGGAGATCAATGCCGATATGAATAGTGGGCGGGGTTATTGAACAGGCAGGGCAGTCTGCCGGGCGCCGTTTCTGAATTCTTCGTAGCGTTCGGCCACATAGTTTTTTATTTTATCTTTAAATATGGCGGCATCAAAGGCTGCGGCGTGGTTGCGAATTTTGTCGCTATCCCAATGTTCAAAATTGAAATTAAGGATAGTATCATACAGCGATTCCCAGTTTTGTTCGTTAAAAAAGACGCCGGTTTCGTTGGGAATGACAGTTTCGGTGGCGCCGCCCGCGGCATAGGCGATGACGGGACGGCCGCTCGCCATGGCTTCAAGCGGGGTGATGCCGAAATCTTCAATTTGCGGGTGAATAAAAGCGCGCGCCTGGCTTAAGAGGCTGGCTTTTTCCGTTTCGCTTACGCGGCCAAGAAAGGCAATATTGGGTTTGGCGATGGAACGCAGGCGAGAGAGTTCGCTGCCGGTTCCGAATATTTTGAGAGGCTGTTTTAGACGGTTGAACGCTAGAATAACCAGATCAAGATTTTTGTAGGGAACCAGGCGTCCGCCAGCGACAAAATAGTCGCCGAGTTTTTCGCTGATGCTGAAAGTGGACAAATTGACCGGCGGGTGAATAACGTCGCTCTCCCGGCGGTAATATTTTTGGATGCGGTATTGAACTGTGCGGGAGTTGGCAACGAAATGATCCACTCGGGCGGCGCTCATCGTGTCCCAGAGCCGCATTTTGGAGATAAGACGGGGGAGAAAAGCCTTAACGAGCGGGTTGTATTTGAGGTTGGCGATGTATTGGTGGGTGTCGCTCCAGAGATAGCGCGCTGGCGTGTGGCAATAAGAAATGTGCAGGGTGTGCGGGGCGGTGAGGACGCCTTTAGCGAAAGCGCTTGTGGAAGAAAGCACGAGGTCAAAATCTTCCAAGTTGTATTTTTCGGTGGCGAGAGGGATGAACGGTAAATACCATTGAAAATGCTGGCGGACAAAAGGCAAACGGGAGAGAAAAGATTCGTTAATGACAGCCGAGTTGAAGTCGGTAATTTTTTTTGGGTCGTGAAAGAGCACAAAAATAGGCGCTTCCGGCCAGAGTTCATGGAAAGCTTTGAGGACTCGCTCCGCCCCTCCGTCTTGAGATAGATAGTCGTGGACTAAGGCGATCCGCATATGTGGGTTAGACAATGCTCCCGGTTCTTTTCAGAACGATGAACGGGGTTTTAACGAGAATAATTAAATCAAGGTACAGGCTCCAATTTTCCACATAGAAAGCGTCAAGCCTCGCCTCTTCGGCAAAGGTTAAATTGCTTCGTCCGGAAATTTGCGCGAGGCCGGTAACGCCGGGACGGATGGCGAATAAAATCGGATGTTGTTTTTCGTAATTCGCCACCTCGCGCGGTTGATGCGGACGGGGGCCGACCAGGCTCATTTCGCCCTTGAGGACGTTCCAAAATTGAGGAATTTCATCAAGGCTGTATTTCCGGAGCCAGCGGCCAAGCGGGGAAAGGCGCGGATCGTTTTTTATTTTGTAGATGGGGCCGGATTTGCTGTTTTGTGTTTTGATAAGTTCAGCTTCAATTTTGAGAGCTTCAAAACCCGCAGCGCCAAATTGCGGGCCGGTACAATATTTTTGGTACATTGTGCGGAATTTTAAGGTGAAGAATTTTTTGCCATAATGCCCCACTCGTTCATTTTTATAAATCATTGGTCGGCCCGTGCCGATAAGTACAGACAGCGCAATGATGAGGAGAAGCGGGGAGCAAATAATGAGCAAGAGTATACTGCCGAAAATATCTACCAAACGTTTCATGATTCTCCCCCAGCCGGTTAAGCGCACGCGGCGTAGCTCAATGATGGGAATGCCAGCGACGGTGGAAACGGCCATGTTGGTGGCAATGGCGGCAAAAAGGTCGGCCGAATATTTGAAAATGAGATGATGCTGATTGGCAAAAGCGACCGCGCGGAGCGCTTCGGCCTCGTGGGCTTTGGGGTCGGTGAAAATAATTTCATCGGGCAAGCGAGAGAGCAGGTTTTTTTCGGCACTGTCATCAAAATGGCCAAAGCGTTCGGCAATCGCGTAGCCCAGCCGCGGTTCGTTTTTGAAAGCAGTCATAATGGTTTCGGCGATGGCGGTGTAACCGATTAGCACGGCTTTTTTTAAGCCGATGCCTCGGCGGAAAAGCAGACTTTTGAGACCGCGCGCAATAAGCCGGCCCAAACTTACATAGATGATGGAGAAGAACCATGTTACTGCCACTAGGAAGCGAGAATCAAATCTTTGCAGAGCGAAGAATACATACATGGTGATGCCAGCAAACCCGGTGGAGCAGGCGAGGAAAATTTTAGTAAAATCGCCGGCCAATTTGCGGTTTGGATTGGCACTGTAAAGGCCGGAGAGGGCGAAGATTGCGATCCAGCCGGTGGTGGCTATGAGCAAAATTGGCCAAAAACGCTCCCAAGGAATGTTGAAAATTACCGGCCGGATGGCGGTGACTGCCGGGGAGAAACGAAGAAAATAGGCGGTGGCCCCGGAGAGCACAATCATTAAGAAATCAATCGGCAGTTGGAGAAAAAGGAAAAATAATTCAAAGCGTTTCATAATAAATTAGCAGAGTAAGCAAGATAAGCAACTTAGGCAGAGTAAGCATCGGTGAAGCTTAATTTGCCTACCTTGCTTACTCTGCTTAAGTTGCTTGGTCGTTGATATTGTACGGTTTTCAATTATGGAAGTCAACCTTGACAAAAGGGGTAAAATGTGCTATAATTGTTACTGTTTATAGCGGATAATCACCCGCTCAACGCGTAAGCGCCTGAGCGGGAGGAAAGTCCGAACACTGTCCTTGGTTTTGGCTAAGGAAATGAGTAGCGGGTAATACCCGCCTCCGTCCGTCTAGGCGGGTGGAACGAGGTGCGAACAGAGACGTCTTTTCCCGAAAGGGCAAAGAGAGCACGCCCTAGATTCTTGATTAGTCAAGATGAAGCTTAGCTTCGGCCGCGGGGTAACAAGGCCGGAGGTGCAACGGCTAAATCCTTACTTCAGTGCAAGAGCAGCGGTCGCCTGGGGCGACCGAAAAGTTCGCTCGCTTGAGCCGCATAGCAATGTGCGGCCTAGAGAAATGATTATCACTGTCAGTCGGTCCGCCGACTGGCGGGACAAAATTCGGCTTATAGCTATAAACAGCAACCCCGCACCAGAACGGTGCGGGGTTTGTTTTAGAAGTCTTATATTTCTACACTTCAATAACCACTGGCAGGATCATCGGACGTTTCTCCGTCTTTGTAAAGAGAAATTGGCCGACATAATCGCGAATTTTATTACGAATGTAGTTGGTGTCGGCCCAAGATAACGGGTCGGACTCTATAACCATTTTTTTCACGCGATGGCGCAGATCTTCAATCAGCTCTTTGTGGCTTTTAAGAAACACAAAACCACGAGAAATAATGTCTGGGTTTTGAATAAGTTTGCCGGTTTTGCTGTCCACGGTCGCGATAATCACGACCATACCATCTTCGGCCAGCACCTGCCGATCGCGCAAGACGACGTTGGTTTCATCGGATACGCCCAGGCCGTCCACGAATACATAATCAGCCGGGAGTTTCGTTTTAGTCAGCGTGCCGGCATTATTTTTGAATTCCATTACCTGGCCATTGTCGGCGATAAAGACATTTTCTTTTGGCATGCCTAAAGACAGGGCGACTTTAGCGTTGTAGCGCAAAAGGAAATGGTTGCCATGGATAGGCACGAAATATTTTGGATTGAGCAGGCGGATCATGAGTTTGACATCCTCGGATTTGGCATGGCCGCCAGCGTGCACGTCCATCATTTGGTAATGGATAACTTCGGCGCCTTTGCGGAAGAGGGTATCTTTAAGACGTTGTACGGTGCGCTCGTTGCCCGGAATAACGGATGAAGAGAAAACGACCGTATCGCCTTCTTCCAGGTGCACTTCCCGATGTTCGCCGTTGGCGATGCGCATGAGGGAGGCATTTTTTTCACCCTGCGCTCCGGTGCAGATGATCACCACTTTGTCTTTGGGGTATTTATGAATAAAACGCAGATCAATGAGCGTCTTAGGGCTGAATTTCATGTAGCCGAGTTCTTTGGCAATATCCACGTTGCTTTTCATGCTAAAGCCGCCTAAAGCCACCACTTTGCCCATTTTTTCCGACATTTCAATGATTTGTTTGATGCGCGACAAAAGAGAAGCGAAGGTGCCGATGATAATGCGGCCGGGCGCTTTCGCGATGATATCTTCCAAATTGACGCCAATTTCTGATTCGGAGATTTGATGGCCAGGATATGAGGCGTTAGTGGAGTCGCTAAGAAGCGCCAGGACGCCGGCGCTGCCGATTTGGGCGATGCGTTGCAGGTCGGCCGGTTGTTCGCCAGTCGGCTGATAATCAAATTTCCAGTCGCCGGTATGGATGATGACGCCTTCAGGGGTTTTTACCACCACGCCGGGAGAGTCGGGGATGTTGTGGTTCAGATGGAAGAAAGACACCTCAAAGGAGCCTAGATGCAATTTGTCGTTCGTATTAATATTGTTGATGTTGAGCGGCTTCAGTTCTTTGAAATCCTCCTGGCGTTTTTTAATGATGGCGTTCGTGATTGGCAGGGCATAGAGTGGCGGGTTGCCGAGTGCGGGCATAACGTGGGGAATAGCGCCGATATGATCATAGTGGCCATGGGTGATAATGACGCCGCGGATGTTTTTTTCTTTCCCGCGTAGGTAGCTCATGTTCGGGATAATGTAATCAATACCCGGCATGTCTTCTTCGGGAAATTGCAAACCAAGGTCAATAATAATAATATCATCTCCGTATTCAAACAAGGTGCAGTTGCGGCCGATTTCTTCCAAGCCGCCCAAAACGGCCACGCGCAATGTTTTTGAACCGTCGGTGGAAACAGACGCCGGCAAAGCTTCCGCCAAGGAGTGGGGAGGGCTATTCCGGACATAGTTTGGAATGGCGAAACGGCTTTGCGGCGCCGGTTTCGCGGCGGTTTGGTAGTTGCGGCGGTGGCGGTGAGCGTGTCTGTCGGCGGAGTTAATTTTACCGGCTGAATCGGCAGCTGGCGTTGGTTTGGTCATCATAGAGATACCTAAAATAAATGAGTGAAGAAGTTTAAATTATATTTGGTGCGGACGGAGGGACTCGAACCCTCAAGGATTGCTCCATACGCTTCTGAGACGTACGCGTATACCAGTTCCGCCACATCCGCGTGGCGCCCTTCGCTATCGAAGAGCCTTTTTTGTTTTGATGTACCAGCTCACGATGTCGGCGAAGCGGTCAGATGGGATCACGATACTCTCGATTGCCGG
>CAZHFX010000030.1:0-10044 GCA_964531745.1 uncultured Gammaproteobacteria bacterium | reverse complement strand
CTCACCAATGTTGAACTCAAATCCAAACAGGCATCGGCTGTATTCTCGCTGGAAGCGTCCACTGGCGCCGGCACGTCAGCGGAAACAGTTGCTGTTTTGAGTAGCGGAGAGAGACTGTTACTATCGCTTTCTAGAATGGCTTTATATTGAAAATACCGATTGGCGGCCACATTGCTTAATGAAAAAGAAGGTGGCGAAAGAGCGGTATTGGAAAGTTCAGAGTAAAAACTGTTAGCGCTGCCATTCGGGCCGACAAAATCGCCGCTTAAATTTTCGGAACTGCCGCTGCGCGCTTGGAACTTCAAACGAGTGGCGCCGCGTTTATAGAAATCAAGAACTTCCGTTGGAGAAAGGAGGCGGTTAAACATGGCTACCTCATCAATTTCGCCTTTAAAAGAAAATCCGGGATTCCCGGTCCATCCGGCCCAGTAAGGGTAAAGAGTCCCAATAGATAAAGCAACATTTTCATCCCCATAAGACGGCATCCAGTTGGTAACATTGTATTTTTTGGAATTTTCTTCCGCACCGTTCAGAAAAATTTTCAACGTGGAGGAATTCGCTGTTGCAACAATATGGTTCCACGCACCAACAGTTGGCTTACGTGGAGCCCCAACGCAAGCGAAGCTGGAATAGAGGACCCCGGTGCAGAATGTGACGCCTCCCTGGTAGTATTCAATCCAATAGTTATATTCTCCGTTGCCGTTCCAGGGTCTGCTGATAATCCGGGATCCGTTGTTTTCCGCAACATCCGGTTTCATCCAAATACTGATAGTCATCTCCCCGCCGGTAAATTTCAGCGCCGGCGTATATTTCACTTGTATAAGGTCATTCAGTCCGTCAAAAGAACCAGCGGTGTTGAATTTTCCCGACCCGCCCATAACCGGGCAGATGATTCCGCCGCAGGTCGCGCTATTGTTAGAACCTGAAGCATCAGCGAAATTAGTTGTTCCAGCAGATTCATTGAGGTGTAACAACAAAATATTTCCCGCCATGTTAGCATTGCCGCCGGAGTAGCCACTCTCACTCCCGCCATTATTTGGTAATTCTTTGTTAGTTGGAAAAGACGGGCTCCAAGCGAGAGTTTTCCAGACAGTCCCGACCCAGACGCTGTCAATGGCGCGGGAGGTAAAACTGCCGCTCCCACCGGAGGAAATTTTCAGCCCATTGTTGGCGCTATCGTAAGTTACATTGCTCATTGAACCAAGGCTAAAATCAGCGGCGGTTTGGTCGGCAAAACTTTGATTACTGTTCCAGTTGGTATCAGCTTGCGCCCCGCAGACAATAGAACAGCCGCTCCCCGCCGCGCCCAACATGGTATAGGTGGTGCTACTCGCAACGCCCGCGGGCAGAACGCCGTCATTGTTCAACGTATATTGATAAATAGCGTCGACGATAGTATTCACATCCACCAAGCGGGTGGTATTGCGCGCGTTGGCCAACTGCTTGCCCGGGTTGATGGCGACAATTACAATACCCGCCAGGATGCTTATAGCTCCCACGGCCAAAAGTATTTCCAATAAAGTAAAGCCCTTTTTAGCGGACATAGAACAACTTTAATATATCATATAATCGCCTTTACCAACAGCTTCAAAGATTGACTTCTTGCCACGAACCAATCTTGATTGTGGGGCTGGCGCTCTCAACTTCTACCAGCACCTGGCGAACAATATCACCCATCACCGCTTGCGCCTTAATAGTACTGCCTGGATCATGCTGTTCAATCAGATAACTGCATTCGTTTTCATCAATCGCGATAGTGGCGGATAAAATCGGTGCGCAATCTGTCAGCGTGCCGAGCGCCGCTTCGGCGCAAGCGTTGGCCAAACCTTGGGCCAGGTGGCTTTTTTTAAGCAAATCGGCTGCGGTGTACGCGCGCACTCCGGTGGTTAACAAATACAGCGCAATGGCCGCACCCACCGTGCCGAACGCTAAAACAGCCAAGAGCAGGCTGAAACCTTTTTCTGTGGCTAAATTATGGCCGCAAGGTGGCAGTGGCATACCAAGTTTGATTAAAAGACGATTCAATGCGCCCGCTCGGATTGAAACTCGCCAAAATCAATTCAATCCGGACGGCCTGGTTTCCCTCGCCGACCGGAGTAAAAACAAGTTTATTCACGATAATTTTGTTAGAGGTAAGCGGCACAACGGCTTGATTGGCGCGCCATTCCACTGCGGCGCCGGATAACGCAATGGTGGATTGATTACCGGCGGCGTCGGAAATAGCCAAAGTGGAAGAATCAACCACGCTTACCGCCGAGGCGTTATGAACGGCTTGAGTAATGAATTGCAACAATTGCGTCCCGCCGGCGGTAACTTCCGTTATGGTTTGATCTTTGACGCGCGCTTGCGTCAAAAGAGCCATAAAAATCACCAGCCCGCCCAGCATAGTGGCTGTAATGGCTATATACAATAAAACTTCCAATAAAGTAAAACCATTTTTTAAGGGGTGGCGCATAGACTGCTGATTGCGAACGGCCAATTGGTAAGGAGAGTGGCGAAGGTCGTGGTAACAAAATTACCGCCCTGTAGCCAAGAGACGGCGGAAATTATTTTTTTAGTGGAATTATTCAGAGAACTAACGCTGATTTGCCGATTAAATCGGCCAATGCTGTCGCCGGCAGGCAGAAACGTCCAGCCGCTTGGCGCGCTGGCGAGGCCATACTGACCGTCCGCTATACTTTCCCAAAGGACGGAACGCATGGAACGCGCGGCTTCCAATCCTTCCTCCGCTAAAAAAACCGAGCGAGCGTGGTCGGCGGCGCGGACGGCAGTTTCGTTGCCATAAGCAAGCATGCCGAGCAGGGCCGAGGCATAAATGCCAAATAACGCGGCGGCCAGAATGACTTCAATCAGACTAAAACCTTTGGACATACTAATACGACAAAATCCCCAAACTATTAACGGAAACAGAGCGTGTCTCCCCGATCCCGCTCAGTTCCCAAACGGCTGGCGCGACGGGCGTTCCATAGAGCGGAGCGAAAAAAACATCAGCCGGCGCGGTGATGGCAATACTTCCGCTGAACGAAAAAACCTCATCGCGCGTTTGGTCGCGGCTGGCGAAAGATGAACCTTTGAAAATAATGACCGCGCCGGTCTCGGCGTGGACCCCCCAGCCGCTCCCCTCAACAACCGCTTGGGCTTTCAACTCGGCCAGGCGCAACGCCTGGCTTAAAGTGGACATCGCCACCGAGAGGTCGTTGGCTGACTGCAATTTTCGGTATGACGGCACGCTTATAGCTAAAACTATGCTTATAAGCGCCATGGTTAAAAGTATTTCAACCAGTGAAAAACCTTTAACGTGGCGTGCTGGAGGAAATGGCGGCAACATAGGTTCCTTTTATCCAACCTTTTTGTTTGTTGGCTAAAATTATTTGATACCAACCATCTTGATAGTCTATCGCCGTAACCAAAGTAGAGCTGGCCAGTCTGGTAAGAATGGCGGATTGCGTGTTGGGCAGAGCGCGCACCCGCGGATTACCGGCCGTTGCCTGCATTGTAACGGCCTTAAAACTGCTAACTCCGGAAACAGCCGGCGCGGAAACGGTGGTGGAGGCGGCAAAAGAAGAGCTGGCCGGCGAGAGCGCCGGCGCCCGGTAAGCGGAGGCGCTCCTTGCCGCCGGCGGTTTGTTAAGATTGCCTACCAAGCTATAAATAGGCAAAATCACCGCCAGGGCCACTGCCACCACGCCCAGCCAAACAATTACCAGCATCACCGGCTCCAAAATAACGCTTAAATTTTTAGTGGTTATTTCCGTCTTGCCTTCAAAAACATCGGCAATTGATAAAAAGGTCTTATTAAGATGTCCGGACTGCTCACCCACGGCGATTAAACCTTGCACGGATACGGGAATATAGCGCTGACCATGTTTAATTTCTTTAAAACCTGCCTGGAAAGACCACCCCTCTTCAACCAACAGACGCAACTTACCGTATAATTTTTTGTACGCGCGCAAAGGGCTGGCTTCTTCCAAGGCGTCCAAAGCGTCAATGACCGGTAGTCCGCCGCGGAGCAGGGTGCCCATAATAAATCCGAAACGAGCCAATTCCACCTGCTGAATTAATTTTTTCACGCCCGGCACGTGAAACAAAATAAACTGCCCGGCGACTTTTGTTTTTTCAAAAATAAAAATAAAATAAAATAGCAAGCTGATCGTCAGTATGAACCCGGGAACAGCGACACTGCCGTGTTTAGATAAAAATGTACCCAGTTGGATAAGCAATCGCGTGATGAGCGGCAATTCCAGATTAAGCTGGCTAAAAACGGTCGCTAGCCGCGGTAAAATAAACCAGGCGATGCCGATTCCGACTATCATGGCCAAAAAAAGCACAAATACCGGATACATCATCGCCGCCCTTATTTTAGATTTGAAAAGACGATTTTTTTCTTGTTGAGTGACAATCACCCCCAAACTCTCATCCAACCGGCCGCTTTGTTCCGCCACCCGAATCAGCGAGATAATATGTTTGGGCAACAGGCGAGTTTTTTCCAGAGCTTCCCACAAGCTGGAACCGCCGGAAATGTCTTCTTGCAGACGACCAATAATTTTTTTAAGCCCGGAAGAACGCACTTCATCGGCAATATTTTTTAACGCCAAAGAAACATCCATTCCTGAAGTCAAGAGCATGCTTAAATTGTCAATAAAATACTCTTTCTCGTCAGAAGATATAATGGCGGTAAAAAAACGCGAACCTTTTTTATTGGGAGATTTCTTCCCGATCATATATTAAATTTCCGGCGGAGCGCTTACTCGCGTCAGCTCCTCCAGCGTGGTAACGCCATTTTTTACTTTTTCCAAACCGTCTTCAAATAACGCGCGCGCGCCTTGCGTTCTGGCCAATTTCCAAATCTGCGGCGTGGAAGGATGCCCCAAAACTAGATTCTGCATTTCCGGAGTTATGTTGATAAATTCAAAAATGGCGATTCGCCCGCGAAAACCAGTATTGCCGCAACTGGCGCAACCATTGCCTTTATACAGAACCGTGGTCTTTTTAGAAAAAAATTTTGAAGTTTCCGGCCCGAGTATTTTGACGATTTGCGCCAAAGGCACGGCCGTGCTGATTTTACAGCGATCGCAGATGCGGCGTACCAACCGTTGAGCGATAACTAGCTGAAGAGTGGATGCCAACAAAAACGGCTCAGTACCCATTTCCAAAAGGCGGGGAATAGCCGTGGCGGCATCATTGGCGTGAAAAGTGGATAACAACAAATGACCAGTCAGAGCGGCGTTGACGGCAATGTCCGCGGTTTCGTGGTCGCGAATTTCTCCGACTAAAATGATATCCGGATCCTGGCGGGCGATGGAACGCAGCCCTTGGGCAAAGGTGAGATTAGTTTGTTGATTCACTTGAATCTGATTGATGCCGGTTACTTTGTATTCCACCGGGTCCTCAATCGTGGTGATATTGAGTTCCGGACGGTTTAATATCTTCAAAAGAGCGTAAAGCGACGTTGTTTTGCCTGAACCTGTCGGGCCGACTACTAAAATCATGCCAAAAGGTTTTTTGGCCGCTTTGAGCAAAGAAATCTGGTCTTGTTCCCCCAACCCCAAATCATTGAGCGTAAAAGCGCGGATATATTGGGAAAGCAAACGGATAACCACTTTTTCTCCGTCCAGTGTGGGCAGAATAGAAACACGCATATCAATGGTCGCGCCGTCTTTTTGATAACGAATGGCCCCGTCTTGCGCGGAGAAATGCTCATCAATGGGCAAATGCGTTTGTACTTTAATGCGATTCAGTATATTCCCATAATATTCTTTGGGAATGCGCCCGGCCTCGTGCAACACTCCATCAACCCGGAAACGGATAATGACTTCTTTCTCTTGCGGCTCCAGGTGGATGTCTGAAGCGCGAAAAGCGGTGGCATCATCAATAATTTGTTCAATTATCTCGGGGGCGACTCGTTCCTCTTTTTTTATTATCTCGCTAAAACGCGTTTCTAGCGCTTTAAGATAATGGATGAACAACTCCTCAATATCCTCGGTAAACGCGTAAGCCATTTGGACCTTTTTCCCTTTGAAAAGAGGTTTTAACGCTTCCGCTAATTTAAGTTGTTTCGGGTCGTCCGTGGCGATGACAGCGCCTTTGTCGTCTTTTTTGAAAACTACCGCGTGCCATTCGCGGGCTATTTTCTCCGGAATAACCAGCACCGTTTCTTTATCCGGAGGGAAAGAACGCAGGTCGGCAAAATTAACCTTCAGAGATTCCGCGATCGCCTGCCCCAGCAAATTTTTGGTGATAACGCCCTCTTGAATAAGCACTTCGGTTATTGGCTGGCGGGTTTTATCGGCAACGGCGGCGGCTTTCGCGATATCGTCGGCGGTAACGTAGTTGCCCGCCAACAAAATTTCTCGGATTGTTTTTTCATCGTTTGGCATATTAACTTGTTAAAGTGGCCACCACATGGTCCACCAGCTTATTTATGGGCGTGTCCGATTTTACAAAATAACCAGCCGCTCCCAAATCTTTCACTTTCTTGGCGTCATCCTCCTGGCTAAGGTTAGTAGTGACAATAACCGGTGTTTTATTCTTGCGCTCGCGCAGTGTTTGAATGACGCCAAAACCGTCAATTTTCGGAATCATCAAATCAAGCAGAATCAAATCAAACTTCTCTTTCTGCAAAATATCCAGCGCCGCCTGGCCGTCATTGACGACCGCGACCTCAAAACCGGAATGCTGCAATTTTAACTCCAAAGCTCGGGCCATCGGTCTTTCATCTTCCACTACTAAAATACGGGGTGATTTGCGCGGCATAAAAAAATAACTTCGTCCAAAACAATTAAGCAAACAGCTGATATCTTTATTATATCACATTATACCGTGGAGGAGAAACCGATCAACCAGCCCGTTCCCAGCCGGCCGCGCCAGCCAAATAAGCGTCTTTAATGCTTTCAAAATACTTTTTAGCGGCCGAATGCTCGTTCGGAATCACGCCGTCAAGAATCGCCTCCTCAATCGCCGTTTTGATTTTGCCTATCGTCGGCCCGGGCTTCAAACCGGCCGCTGACATTATTTCATCACCGCGAAACGGCGACTGAAACGCCGCCAGTTTGTCGCGTTCTAAAACTTCGGCAATTTTAATTTTAAGCTGATCATAATTTTTGAGCCGCCGCTCTTTTTTGTTCGGGTTGCCGGTAGTAATATCGCTTCGGCCCAAAATCAATAAATCCTGAATCAAATCCCCCATAGTCACAATCAATCGCCGAACGGCGGAATCGGTTGTCCCCTCGTCCATCAAACTGATAGGCTGTAAATGCCAACGGATCAATTTAGCGAGATAGTCGGTCAAATCTCTAGAGAATTTCAACCGTCGGGCGAGCGCGTAAATCATTTTCTTCCCTAAATGTTCGTGGCCATGAAAAGTCCAGCCGATTTTGGAAACGAATTTTTTGGTTCCCGGCTTCCCGATATCATGCAAAAGACCGGCCAGCCGCAACCATGCCTTATCGGATTGCTCGGCCACATTATCCACCACTTTAAACGAGTGCACTAAATTATTTTTATGCTGATGCCCGTATATTTCTTCCACTCCATCAAGGTTCGCCACCTCCGGCAAAATCACGTCAAGCGCGCGCGTCTGAAAAAGTAAAATCAAACCGACTGACGGCGCTTTGGCCGCCAGTAATTTAAACAGCTCTTCCTGAACGCGCTCGGCCGAGATAATTTTTAACCGCTCGCGATTGCGGTGAATCGCCTCCAACGCCTTTGGTTCAATGGCAAACCCCAGTTCAGCGGCAAAACGCGCCGTTCGGAGCATCCGCAATGGGTCGTCGCTGAAAGTTACGTCCGGGTCAAGCGGCGTGCGGAGAATTTTCTCTTTCAAATCCGCTAGGCCGTTAAACGGGTCAACAAGCTCTTTGAGCATTGCCGTTTTGGTTGGAGCTTTAGCTTTCGCAAACACCGCCGCCGGCGCCGCCATCGCGTTTATGGTAAAATCGCGGCGAGACAAATCTTGTTCCAGAGTAGCATGAACGACGACTGGCTTGCGAGAAGTCTCGCGATATTTTTCACTTCGCGCCCCGGCAAATTCAATTTCAACAGTTTCATTTTCGGAAACAGGCAAAACATAACGCGCCGTATCAAAATCCGGAAATTCAACCAAGCTACCCGCTTGTTTCAGGGCTTCATCAAACTGTTTGGCAAAGGTTACGCCGCTCCCTGCAACGACGATATCAATATCGGGACATTCTTTCTCTCTCCCCAGCAACCAGTCGCGCACAAAACCGCCGACCACATAGGCGGGTGTAGCATACTTTTGGGAAAGTTGAGCAATCTTTTTAAAAATTACCGGCAGAGAAGACATGGTGGAAATGCTAAATTTCGCTACACTTTCTTCGCTCGGCCTACTCGATTATTGGCCGTTTCCTCGCTGATTATCCCCTCTTTTACCAACTGCTTAAGCGAGTTCTCCATGGATACCATGCCGTCTTTGGCTCCGGTTTGGATAGCGGATTTAATCTGCGCGATGTTATTTTCACGGATCAGATTGGCCACCGCCGGCGTATTGATAAGAATCTCCCGCGCTGATACCCGCCCGCCGTCTTTCGCCCGCACGAGCTGTTGGGCCACCACCGCCCGCAACACGCTGGCAAGCTGAATAAGCACCTGCTTTTGTTTCGCTCCCTCAAACACGTCCACAATTCTCTCCACCGCCTCCGCGGCGCTGGATGTATGCAAAGTGGAAAAAACCAAATGGCCGGTTTCGGCCGCGGTGAGCGCGGTGGCAATAGTTTCCGGATCGCGCATTTCACCGACAAAAATAACGTTCGGGTCCTGACGCAAAACATACTTCAGGGCGCTCGCGAATGACTTGGTGTCGCTCCCCACCTCACGCTGTTCAATCAGACTCTTTTTATCTTTGAAGATAAACTCAATCGGGTCTTCAATCGTGACAATATGAGCTTTTCTGGTTTTGTTTATTTCCTCAATGAGCGAAGCGATGGTGGTGGACTTGCCGCAACCAGTGGGGCCGGTGATGAGCACGAGGCCGTCAAGCAGTTTGCCCAAATCCAAAAGCGCCGGCTCAAACCGTAATTCCTCCGGTGTTGGCACTTCTTCGGGAATAAGGCGAGCCGCGAGCCCGATATTTTCTTGCTGTTGATGCAAATTAACGCGAAAACGGTTGCCCTCAAATTCATAGCCAAAATCCAGCTCCTTGTCCGCCTGATATTTTTCCGTCTGTGCTTTGGAAATTAAACCTAAAATCGCCGTTTCCAGCTCTTTGTTCGGGAGCTTATTACTGTCAAGCTCAACGAGCTCGCCCTCCACCCGTAGCATCGGCAATTCTCCTCCCACTAAATGCACATCCGAGGCGTCTTTTTTGACAGCCTCTTTCAAAAACGATTTGATATTCAACATATAGGCTTTAATAAGCTAAATACGAGAGTAGTATATATCAAAAATGGCCGCTTGAATAGTGGGCGCGGATATGATAGCCTAGAGGAGCATTTTTGAAATCGCCAGTAGCCTAATGGCGCATTACGGGGTAGCCAGAGGCTAGCGCAGTTGGCTAGCGGTCGCCTAAGGCGACCATGGGGTGCATATGTTTACAGTATACGTATTAAGAAGCCTTAAAAACGGATACCGTTACATTGGGCAAACAAATGATTTAGAGAGGAGATTGTTGGGGCACAATAGCGGTTTGACGAAATCTATCAAATCTCAAACCCCCTTCATCCTAGTATACAAAGAAATTTTTAATTCTAGACTTGAGGCAACGAGAAGAGAAAAATTCTTAAAGTCAGGCCAAGGCAGAGAATGGCTAGACAAAAATGTAAAAGCTTAAGTCGGGCTGTAGCGAAGTTGGTGGCGGTCGCCTAAGGCGACCATGGGTGCAGATGGTTAAATAAAACATAAACTCCAAATAACGGGCATTAGCGCAGTTGGTAGCGCGCATGCATGGGGTGCATGAGGTCAGGGGTTCAAGTCCCCTATGCCCGACCAATCTAAACATTTTATTGGGCGGGCGGCATTCCCTCCCCTTAAACCCCTGCCTGCCGCCCATAAAAATAATTTCAAAAAAAGTTCGTTTTGTCGAAAATCCTG
>CAZHFX010000029.1:0-11738 GCA_964531745.1 uncultured Gammaproteobacteria bacterium | reverse complement strand
GCTCTCTGACTCGCCCGAAGATATGTTTGGTAAAGTAATGCGCTGGACCGATGGCATGATCCGGAGCGGGTTTGAGCTCTGTACTCGCGTGGAAGTACTTTCAGACAAACACGTGAAAGCCGAGCCGATGAAGTATAAAAAACTTTTGGCCTTTGAGGTCGTCAAAACATTTTTGGGTGAAGCCGCAGCCAAGCATGGGCAAGAGTATTTTGCCAGTGTCATTCAAGAAAATGAAAAACCCACCGACATTGCGGAGATAAAACCCAGCACCTACGATGTCGTCACGGTACTCGTGGAAAGCAAGCTCGTATTGAGTTCATCGGAGGCTCGCCGGGCCATTGAGCAGGGCGGCGTGAAAGTAGACGATACAAAAGTTGAGGATATTGCACTCAAGGTAAAAAAGGGAAGCGTGGTGCAAAAAGGCAAACGGTTCTTCGTGAAGGTAAAATAATTTCAAAAATAATTGACAAGACAGTCTATTCGCGGTAGGCTATTTTTGATTTTTGTTTTTTCACCACGCATTTCGCCCCAAAGGAGGGCACATGTTGAGCACAGCGAGATGGAGCGAAGCGAGGCAGTGCGTTGGCCGGATGGCGGAAGTCTCCCGGAAAGTCGGGCCGCCGATCCATGGTCGGCTTGAGCACATCCCGGACATCATCAATGGCAGAAGAGCGGAGATCTCAATTTTCGTGGAAGACGACCCGGAAGGAGTCAGGAATGTGAGAAAGGTTCGGTGTGTTGATGTCGTCGGCATCGTGATCCAGCCGCGGCAGGCGGCGTGAGGCGACCATGGCGGGCCGTATCCGTTGTCCCTGGACCATCCAGGAACAGGTAGATGTCTACCAGAACATGAAGCGGAGGATGTTCTGGAGCAAACTTTTCCTGTTTCTCCTCACCGCCATCATCATCGCGCCGGTCATCGTTTTCAAACTGGACTGGATTATTGTCCAGCTCAAGTAGGAAACGCGGCAAAATCCACAATTCGCGCTGGGCAGGTTGCGCGAGTTGTGAAAAACTCGTTCAACCTGCCCGGCAAAAAAATCCCGACTCATCGGTCGGAATTTTTTTACGAATAATATTTTTTAAGTTGTCCACAGCGCGCCCTGCTACTGTCGCGAATGATGTGCTATACTATGCGCAGGGAAGGAAAAAGAATCCGGGCGAAAAGGTCCGGATTATTTTTTTTAGAGAAGCCGCGTGACATTTTTTTGTTCCAGTGGTAAACTCACTAAATAAGTTTAGAGTGTTTTTATGCAGCAGGTTATCATTGATGAAGTCAAGAAATTGTTGATTGAAGCTGGAGTAACCGGAGAAATCGTGCTTTCCACTCCGCCCCGGCCGGAAATGGGCGATGCCGCTTTTCCCTGCTTTGCCTTAGCCAAAGAACAGAAAGCCAGCCCGGTGGAAGTAGCCAAGAGACTCTTTTCTAAACTGCAAGACCACGGGTCGCATTTTCTTGCCGAAGTGAAGCCGTTCGGCCCCTACGTAAACTTTTTTGTCCGCCCCACCGCAGTGGTGGAGCAGGTGGTGAGCGAAGTGTTAAAAAAGCAAGAACATTATGGAGAGAACACCCTAGGTAAAGGGCGTTCAGTCATGGTGGAGTATCCCTCCAACAACACCCACAAAGAATTTCACATCGGACATTTCCGCAATGTTTGTATTGGCAACACTTTGGTCAAGCTTTATGAACGAAGCGGCTACAAAGTTTACCCGGTAAACTATCTAAATGATTTTGGCGCGCACGTGGCCAGGTGTTTGTGGGGTTTGGAGAAATTTCACGCCAAAGAAAAAGTGCCCGGGAACAAACAGCGTTGGCTCGGTGAAATTTACGCCGAGGCGAGCGGCTATTTGAAAGACCACCCCGAAGAGGGCAACGCGGTGGCCGAGATTCAGAAAAAACTGGAAGCGCACGACAAAACCCTTTGGCCGTTATTTTTGAAAACGCGCAAGTGGAGCCTGGAACGGTTTGACGAGCTTTTTGCCGAGCTCGGGGTGAAATACGTCGCCGTGTTTTATGAAAAAGATGTGAAAGCGCGCGGGCAAAAAATTGTGGACGAACTCTTACAGAAAAAAATCGCCACAGTGGGCGAGGGGGGAGCCATCATTGTGGATCTCACGAGTTATGGGCTGGATATTGCGCTGGTGCGCAAATCCAATGGTGTGGGCTTGTACCTCACGAGCGACCTGCCGCTGGCCGAAGAGAAATTTAAAAAGTTTGCTGTGGATGAAAGCGTCGTCATCACCGGTCAGGAGCAGAGTTTTTATTTCCGCCAGCTTTATAAAATTTTGGAATTGATGGGCTCTAAGAAAAAATTGACGCATTTGAGCTACGGCCTGGTGAATTTGCCCGAAGGCAAAATGTCCTCGCGCACCGGCAACGTGATTCTCTACGAAGATTTGCGTGATCAGGTTTACGAAAGAATGTTTGCGGCGACGGCGGAGAGGCATGGCAACTGGCCGAAGTCGCGCGTCGCTAAAGTGGCGCGCGTTCTCACCCAGGCGGCGCTCAAGTTTGATTTTCAAAAGCACGAATCCGTGAAGACGATCACCTTTGACGTAAAAGAAGCCACCTCATTTGAGGGCTTCAGCGGGCCCTACGTGCTCTATGTAATCGCGAGAATTAATAGTTTGCTTGGTAAAGCCGTAAAGAAACCCACTCCGCGCGCCAAAATTGCGTGTGACCTTTTGGTTCAGCCAGAGGAAAAACAGCTAGCGCTGATTTTGGGGGAGTACTCGCAAATGACACAAAAGGCGCTTCGCGATTACAACCCATCGGTGGTGGCGCGCTACGCCTTTGAGGTGGCCCAGGCGTTTAATAATTTTTATAACAAACAAAGTATTCTCAATGCCGGTGACGGCAAGCTCGTGCTGGCTCGCCTCGCCCTCTGCCAGGCGGTGCGCCAAGTACTCACCAATACGCTCGGCCTTTTGACCATTGAAACAGTGGAAGAGATGTAAAACGCGCGCTGTTTCCACAAATCCGGTTTCGTCGGGTTTTTTTGTTATCCACACAGTACGCCTTTACAGTACACCTATAGAGGTGTAGTTTATATGTTAGCTAGGCTTTTTAAACTATAAATATGGCTAAATCAACAGAAAAAGAAACTAAAATTGAGCGAGTAACCCTCAAGTTGCCTAAAAAATGGGCGGACTATTTTCGTCAAACGTTCCCCCATGGCAAACGCAGCCAGTTCGTCACCGATTGTCTGAAGCGGTTTAAGCGCGATCGAGAAGTAGTTTCTTTGGAGGAAGAATTGCGCGACATTGGGAAAGAGCGGCAGTAAGCCGTTTATTTTTGGCAATCTGAAAGTATGGCCTTTAATTTAGACAAAATGTATTGCGGCATGGTAAAGAGAGGGGATATATTCTTGGGCAATTTTGGCAACAAGGAGAAAGTAATGGTGGTATTGCAGGATTCAATTTTAAACGAGCGTTTGTCTACCGTGGTGGTAGCGCCGATTGAGCCGCACCGAGATGGACAGAGAGTTTTTAAAAATGAAGTATTATTGCCGGAGAGAGAGACTGGTTTGGGGCAAAAGGGTGTTTGCATGTTGCATAAAATTCAGCTGGCAAGCCGGACGCAGATGATTGCCAAGAAGGGCGAAGTGAGCGCGGTGAAACTGCAGGATATTTATGCCGCGTTAGATATTAATTTAGGGAGGTTTAGGGATAGAGAGTAAAACTTATACGAAGTGATTCCCGGCGTCTCGCTATTCAGAGAGTTGCCGATATGCCGGGAGAACATTTCGTTTGTCTCTCACAAAACTTTAACTCGCCCTAACCGGGCGGAGGTGGTCTGCCATGACCTTTTTGATCAGTTTTCTCGCCCTCATCGTCTTGATGATGGCGGCCCCGTACATCTTGCGGTTCGCGAAGACGAGCCGTGCTCCTGTGCCCGCCACGATCTTCGTGGCGCACTGGATAGAGGTGTGGACTCTGCGGCTTCAGTTCCGGCGGTATCGGCATTTGCATCAGGATCCGCATGACACGGTCATGACCGTGTTGGAGTGGATCGTGTTCGGGTTCCTGTCTCTCTGTAGGGCTGTCAGCCCTATGGCCTACGACGTGGTGAACGACTTCACGATCGGAGGTAAGCACACCCAGATTTGGCTCGTGAACTTCAACATCTGGCATTTCATCATCCCTGGGTTCACGCGCTATATCATCTGGAAGATGCTCCGGACCGTGCACGATGCCAAACGCAAGGGCGTGAGGTTCGTCGGGCTCGGCGCCCTCTTGAAGGATCGTGGTCTTACGGACGACGGCATGTACTTTGCCGACGCGCTCGGTATGGATCGTCCATTTCTAGCGCACGGTGACACTCTCACCGCACAGACGGTTTTCCTCCAGGCACTCGCGCTTGCCGGGAAGCTCGGCACGAAGAGGGTGTTCATAACCGGCGCCACCAGCAAGATCGGCCGTGCAATCGCAATTCGGCTGGCCGAATCCGGTTTCACCGTCTTCCTGTACTCGGAGGGCAAGAGAGCAAAAGATGGAACGGACGGGCAAGCTCGGGTCAACGCCATCATGGACGAGGCTGGCGAGTACGCTTGCAACATGGTCTACGCCCCGGGCATGGATATGGCTGGATCCTGCGGCCTCATCATCACGGGAAAGAGAACTGGCGGCCAGACGCTTCTGAATCTGGCACAACCTCGCACGGCGTTCTTGAACTTCTCCGTGCCGGACCCGCTCACTCCCGAGCTCCTATGTGGCCGCCCTCTCTATCACTATGATGGCGGTCTGCTGGACTACAGTGCCATCCCGAGCACCCTCACCTTCGCCATGCGACTCATCGCTGGCCAAGTCACATACGCCTGTCATGCCTGGCTCCTCGTGTGCGCCATGAAGGGCTGGACGGACAGGGACGAGCTCGGGCCGGTCAAGATCAGTGACATGAGCGAGTTCTGGACCGCGGCCGAGGAGTGCGGCTTCAAACTCCCAGAGGGAACGTCGTTCCTTCATCCGATGGCTCTGCCCGAAAAGGGGGCGGCCATTCCTGGCTACAGCACGCCTCCACCCCGGAGGCGCCGCAAAGAAGCAATCTAACCTCGCTTCTCTCGAGGTAACACTCGATGAGGCGACAGCGAAAGAGGTGATCGCGGTGCCTGCTTGCAGGCGCCAACATTCGCACACAAAGAGACGTTCCCTTCGGGGACGTCTCTTCATTTTCAATACTTTTTCAAAAAACGAAAAAATGGTATACTAAGCGTACTATGATTAAAATTGTTTCTTTATATTCGTTATTGCCGCTTATAAGCAGTATTTTAGTTTTTTCTCTCGGATTGTTTGTCTGGCTTAAAAAACCTAAAGAATGGATGCATATTCTTTTTTTCTTGTATGATTTTACAATTGCTTTATGGCTATATGGCACGTTTATGCTTTTTAACGCCGGGAGCGATGTGGATAAACTATTTTGGGATCGTTTTATTTACGCTGGCGTCGTGTTCATTCCGATTTTTCTTTATCATTTTGGGTTGATTTATTGTGGCATTTTGTCTCGGCAGAGGATGCTTCTAGTTATTGGGTATCTTTTAGTTTTTATTTTTTTGCCTCTCTCGCAGTATTCAGATAATTTTGTTTCCGGTCTGTACAAATATTCCTGGGGCACGCATTCGGTTGCTCGCATCTATCATCATTATTTTTTAGTATATTTCTTTTTTTACTTCCTGCTTTTTTTTGTTAATTTAGTCGCCCACTATCGTCGCGCATCCGGAATCCATAAAACCGAAGTGAAATACGTGCTAGTAGGGTATGCCATTCTTGATGTTGTCGGTCCGTTGGCGTTTTTACCGGCCTACGGCATTCCCATTTTTCCGATTATATTTTTGTCAGCCGTTCCTTTTGCTGGTATATTGGCTTATGCCATTATCCACTACCAGGCGTTGGATGTTCGCACTATCACGGCCGAGGTGGTTATTACCTCTTTGGATATTATAGTCATCGGTCAGATTTTCTTTTCTCGCGACGTAACTGAAATTATTCTGCGTTCTTTGATTGCGTTTTTTATTTTCATTTTTTCTGTCATGCTGATCCGTTCCGTAAAACAAGAAATCAAACGCCGCGAAGAAATAACCCAGCTCGCCCACTCATTGGAACAAGCTAACTTGCGCCTTAAAGAAATTGACCGGCAGAAAACCGACTTTCTCTCCATCGCCGCGCACCAGCTCCGCACGCCCCTGTCCATTCTCAACGGATACATTGAACTTTTGGAGGATGGAGCCTACGGGAAAATCACTAAGGAGACGGTGCAGATATTAAATAACATGGACGAAAGTAACGGGCATCTCGTGAAATTGATTGACCAATTTTTGGATATTACGCGTATTGAGCAAGGGCGCACCAAATTTGATTTCAAACCGCAAGATATCAGCGTCATCATCACGAGCGCGGTTGACGAGCTCGCCGACCGGGCCAAGCAGAAAGGCCTCAAATTAGTATGGCATAAGCCTAAAGAGGCGGCATCGGCCACGGTTGACGAGGAAAAATTTCGCCATGTCATTTTTAACTTTATTGATAATGCCATTAAGTACACCGATAAGGGCGCCATTGCCGTGGAGCTTAAAGCGGACAACGGCGGCTGGGCTACTACCGTTTCCGACCATGGTTTTGGGTTCAACCCGGTTGATGAGGCGAATTTTTTTCAAAAATTCTATCGGGGCGAAAACGTGAAAGGGAGCAATGTTAACGGCACTGGTCTTGGCCTTTATGTCTGCCGTATGTTCGTTGAAGGCCATGGCGGGCGGGTGTGGGCGAAGAGCCCGGGCCTCGGCCGCGGAAGCGAGTTTGGTTTCTGGGTGCCGGCGGCTAAATGATAAACTGTTGATTGTTTTTTTTCGCCGCGCCGTGTATACTAATAAGAGAAATTATTTTTTTAATATCTTAGTTTTAATCGCGCAATCACTATGATTTTTCAGAAATCATCTTCCAAAAATGCCGAAGAGGCCGCGGCCGCCCTTGAAGCGGCCTATGCCGCGGAGTCGCATTCCAATGATGAAGTGGAAACAGTAGTTGGCCCGTCCGTGAATGTGGAGGGGGATTTCGCTTCTGAAGGCAATATCATCGTGAAAGGCACGGTGGCGGGGAGTGTGCATACCAGCCGGCACCTTTCGGTGGAGGCTGGAGCGAAAGTGCTCGCGAACGTTCGTTCCGGCAGCGCCACTATCGCCGGCGAGGTGCGCGGCAACATGAAAGTCAAAGAATCTATTGAGCTCACCTCAACGGCGCGCGTGCTCGGCGACATTGAAGCTAAAATTTTGGTGGTAGAGGCCGGGGCGCTCATTAGCGGTAAAATCAATATGCCCGGGCTGGAAACCAGCGAAGGAAAAGTTCGCTCCGCTCGGGTGAGTGCCGCCAGAAAAACTGACGAAACTGTCGTAGCCTAAACGTTGGCGAAATTTTCTGTTATGTATGTGTACTTGTACGACAATTTTGTGCGCGGCAAGAAATACGCTTCGGTTGTCCGGGCCATGGAAATTAGTCTGACTGATTATGGCATTGCCGGCAAAATTTTGCGCCTCAATAGCTATAGCGACGTCAAGCCGATTATTGAAGATGAGCTGAAACGCGGGGCCAAAACAATCGTGATGGTCGGCAACGACGCCACTTTCGGCCAGGTATTATCGCGCGCCGCCACCACCGAAACCACTTTCGGATTTTTGCCGGTTGGTTCTAATAATACCATCGCCGAAGTTCTCGGCATTCCGGTGGGGCCGGCGGCCTGCGACGTGTTGAGCCGCCGGCGCGTTGAGCGGCTGGATGTCGGCTGGATAAACAACCGTTATTTTGTTTCGCAGTTGCACGTCTTGCCCGCTCATCTTGAGGTGGTTTATGATGAGCGTTTCACGGTAACAGCGCGCGACCAAATGGAAGTGATCGTTTGCAATCTACAGCCGTTCTATTGGAAGAGGGATAAAAAAGACGGGGAAGTGCGCGTGGTGCACCCGCAAGATGGCAAACTGGAAGCCTTTTTGCGTCCCTTGACAAAGAAACGCTGGTGGGGGTATACCTATGAGGACCCGAGCGTATTTCCTTTTGAAGAAATGGAAATTCGGGGGAGCGAGCCTTTTACTGTTTCCGCTGACGGGAAGGTGACGAAAGAAATCAAAATCAAAATCAAATTGGCCCATAGCAAGGTGGCGATGGTCGTGGGCAGGAATCGAAAATTTTAGCCCAGGTGGCGAAATTGGTAGACGCACTACCTTGAGGTGGTAGCTCCCGCAAGGGAATGGAAGTTCGACTCTTCTCCTGGGCACCAGCGTTAACAATCTCTACTATGCATTACTTCATTGGCGCGTTCGCGATTGCCGCGGGTGTTGCTATGATCATTAAAACCGAGTGGCTGATTCAAAACTTTGGCACGAGCGCTTGGGCTGAAGAGAAACTGGGCACGAGCGGCGGCAGCCGTATCTTTTATAAACTGATTGGATTGGTCATTGTTTTAATTGGTTTTCTTTTAGTGACGAATTTGTTTGAGGGGTTTTTACTTGGCACCATCGGGCGAATTTTCCCTCGTTAACGTTATTATATGGCGCACGCCGGCACAGCCCTAATTGACCCGTATATCATATTTGAGAAAATTTCTTTAGCTTCCGGAATGCGCGTGGCCGATTTGGGTTGCGGCCGCACCGGGCATTTTGTTTTTCCCGCCTCGCGAGTGGTGGGAGACACCGGTATTGTCTACGCCGTAGAAATCGTGAAGAATATTTTGGAAAGTATTCAAAGCCGGGTGCGCTCCGAGGGGTATCACAATGTGCAGACGGTCTGGTCAAACATTGAGCTGGCAGGCAAAACGCCGGTGCCGGCGGGGAGCTTGCAGGCCTGTTTTCTCGTTAATGTGCTGTTTTTGGTCGCGGATAAGGGCGGGACATTGGCGGAGGCCGCGCGGCTCACGGAGCGCGGCGGTTCGGTGGTAGTGGTTGATTGGGAGAAGCGTCTAGGGCCACTCGGCCCGCCGCCCGAGAAAATGGTCGCTCCGGAAGCCATTATCGCTCTCGCGGAGCAGGCGTCTCTTGAACTCGCGGAGAGAATGTCGCCCGGGGGCTACCATTATTGTCTTATTTTTAAGAAAAAGTAATTTTTTTATTTTTTTATGCGCCTTTCCAATCTGTTGTACTCCACTTACTGGTTCAGCCAGCCTGATCCAGCCGACGGTCAAACTGAAATTTGGTGGCTGGTCGTTTTGATAGGGTTTCTAGCTGTCGGTGCGGTTGCGCTGACGCTCCGCCGCCGTTTAACGGATCATGTGGCGGCTTTGTTTGCTCGCCGTTTGGGTAATTGTCTGGCAACACTGGGAATTGTCGGCCTGCTTTTTTTCTTGTTGCGCCAGGAGCGGGTGGCGTTCCTGGGTTGGCGCGTTTGGTTTCTGCTTTGGGCCGCGGCCGGGGGCGTTTGGGCGGGGCGCCTGGCCTATTTTTGGTTCAAACGAGCGCCGGCTATTCGCGCTGAAGAGAAAGAGCGCGCCGCGCGCGAAGAGTTCCTGCCCGGACGCGGTAAATAATCGCCGTATGCCAAGATGGGGTAATCGCGGCCGGGGTGATTGGGGCGAAGACCAAGCCTGTGGATTTTTGGCACGTCGCGGTTTTCAAATTATTGAACGCAATTGGCAGACTCCGGCCGGGGAAATTGATATCGTCGCGAAATTGCGCGGCGATTATTATTTTGTAGAGGTTAAAACGAGAACTGAAGGCGAGATGGCCTATGATGTGGCCGTAACCGCCTAAAAAAAACGGCGGTTGAGAAAAACCATCGCGAGCTATTGCTATAGACGCGCCGTGGCGGAAACGGGCATGGTGCTTGCCACTCTTATGGTAGTGGTGAATAAAACTGCCTCCACCGTGCGTTTTCGGCTGGCGGCGATCTTCTGACTGTTGACGGAAGGCCGATTTTAAGGTAAGATAAAGCCAACAAAAAATTATTATCCATCTTTATGAACATTTCGCACCCGAAGAAAGAACGGACATTTGTCGTCATCAAGCCCGATGGCGTCCAGCGTTCGCTTATTGGTGAAATTATTAAGCGTTTTGAACGAACCGGTTTAAAATTGACGGCGATGAAATTATTTGTGGCGGATGAAAAACGCCTGTGGATGCACTACAACAAAGATGACGCTTGGTATGAGCTCAAAGGCGGAGCCACCATTAAGAATCGCCAAGCGGCCGGTATGCCGGTAGAAAAAACCGCCATTGAATATGGCAAAGATATTGTGCGCGCGCTGGTGAAGTTTATGTCGTGCGGCCCGGTGGTAGCGATGATTTGGGAAGGCAACGAAGCGGTTGGCATCGTCAAGAAAATTGTCGGCGCTACCGAACCCCTGACTTCCGACGTGGGCACCATCCGCGGTGATTTGACGGTTGATTCATATAATTTGTCTAACATTGACGGCCGCGCGGTGCGCAACTTGGTGCACTGCTCCGACAAACCGGAGGAAGCCGGGCGGGAGATAAATATTTGGTTTAAGAATGAAGAGATTGTAAATTACAATCACGTTCAAGACGAAATTCTCTACGATGTGAATTTGGATGGGATTTTGGAATAAAATAAGACGAGATAAACCATCTGCCGTGGTGGTTTTTTTGTTTCCGGTTGACAGTGTATAAGTCTCTAGCGTACACTACCTATAGTTTGGTCGGAGGCGGCGCAAAACTATTCTATGGATAAATAAATCGGTTTACCTATATCTGCAGCGCCCGTGGGTTCTGCATGCGGTTTACCACCTACCTTCATTGGGATAGGTTAGAGACCCCTCCTATGGCCAAACTAAAAAATCCTCCGCCTGTGGCGGGGGATTTTTTAGTGGAATAATGTTAGGCGGATTTTTTAGCGAGTGTTCGGCGGCAGGTGGAGCAGGTTTTGACCGAAGAACCGCCGACGTTCAAGAGTTGTAAGTTTGGTTTCTGGCGGCGCGGCACTTTGATATTGGAGTGGCTGACATGATTGGCCCGGACCGCTTTTTTCCCGCAGAGGGCGCATGACATGCTCATAGAATTGATAATTTAGAGAAATTAGGTTATACTTATTGCGAGTTCCGCTAGTATAGCGGATATAACAGTTTTTGTCAATATGGACTGGCTAGGGCTTATTTTCTACTTCGTTATCATCATTCCGTCCGCCATTATCCATGAATATGCCCATGGGTTTGTGGCCGATTCCCTCGGCGACCCGACGGCGCGCTATGTCGGCCGTTTGACTGTTGACCCGCGGGCGCATATTGATCGGTGGGGGACCATTTTTTTGCCTCTTTTCCTTTTTTTCATTTCTGGCGGCCGTTTTTTATTCGCTTACGCCAAGCCAGTGCCGTTCAACCCGTATAATCTGCGCTATCAAAAATGGGGTCCGGTGTTTGTTGGTTTGGCCGGGCCGGCCGCCAACTTTTTACTGGCGGCCGCCTTTGCCGTCGTGCTTCGTCTTTTCCCCGGCGCCGCCATGGCGCCGTTTCTGGCCATCATTATCTACGCTAATTTAACGCTGATGATCTTTAATTTAGTGCCAGTGCCGCCGCTTGATGGTTCAAAAATTTTATATGCCGTTTTGCCGGAGAGCGCCGCCTCCGTAAGAGCGGCGCTTGATCGTTATGGTTTTGTTATCGTGCTTGTCTTGGTTTTCTTCTTCTTTCGGTTGCTCTCGCCGGTGATTGAAGGTTTGTTTGCTCTCCTCGTCGGTGTTTAGGCCGATTTTATTTTTTATTATCGCTCTATGATGAGGCTCCTGATTCGTTGGCTGTTAACCGCCGCGGCACT
>CAZHFX010000028.1:0-12419 GCA_964531745.1 uncultured Gammaproteobacteria bacterium | reverse complement strand
AAAGTCAAGACCGATTACTCTTCCATCACCGGTTTTTCAATCGCCAACGGCTCAATCATTTTTTCGCCGTCGGTGATGCGCATCACATCTTTATCAATCTTGTTGAATTCTTTGTACGCCGTGTTGTAACTGTTTACGGAGGTTGATAGATTATTGCCTAATTTTTTTAAATATTCGTCATAGGCCAACAAATGTTTGCCCAGGTCTTCCACCCGCTTTCTGATTTCTTTCGCCGATTCTTCAATTTGAAGCGCGCGCAAACCCTGCATCACCGTTTGGAGATAAGCGAGAAAAGACGTGGGCGATACAATGATGACGTGTTTTTCTTTGAAAGCGTATTCAATCAGCGCGTGCGTGTTGGTTTTTAGCGACCCCACCTGATTGATTAATAAATCGTAATAAATCCCTTCGGCTGGAATGAACATAAAAGCGAAATCCATCGTATTTTCCTTGGGTTTTATGTATTTGCTGGTTTCATCAATGCGTTTTTTCAGATCGCTCTTAAAAAGATTTTCCAGCTCCTCGCGGCGGGCCGGGTCTTTTTCGCTGACCGCGCGGTTGTAGTTTTCCAGGCTGAATTTGGAATCCACCGGAATAATTTTGTCTTTTACGAATACCACCGCGTCCACGATATCGCCGTCGGAAAATTTATACTGCATTTGGTAGCTCTCCGGCGGCAAAACATTTTTCAAAACCGTTTCCAAGAAATATTCGCCTAAAATGCCGCGCTGTTTAGGATTCTGCAGGATGTCTTCAAGATTCTGCAACTGAGTTGCGAAACCGATCACCTGCTTGTTCGTTTCGTCCAGCTTGGTCAGCCGCTCCGTGATTTCAGCGATCACTTTAACGCTGTGGCCGAATTGCGTCTGCACCGTTTGGTTCAGATTCTGTTGGGTTTCGTTCATGGCGCGGTTTGTTTCAGTGAGCTTTTGGTCCACGAGTCGGGAGAGTTCCTGGATTTGGTTTTGCATCAGAAGAAACATGTTTTGTTGGCTCTTGTCCGGCTCACCGAGCGCGCGCATTTTTTGGTAGATGTTAAAAAGAAGGGCCGCGAGGCCAAGAGCGAGCAGTATGGTAATAATTAGTAGAGTGGTGTTCATAGTCTATAAAAGACGCCTTCTGCCCAGTTTCAGCCAAAATTGACATTGATTTTTGCGGTGGCCATTACGCCCTGCCACTAGCAGGTTTGGGCATCGTAAAAATCAATGTCAATTTTGGCTGACTAGGCTGTAAGTTAGCAGTTCCCATTGTAGCACACCAATCCCCATAATTAAAACCCCGCTCCCTCCCCGTTTGCCGCACCGGAGCCCCGGCGAACAGGCAGGCTTGCCAAGAGGCGTCGTTTTGTATAGAATGGGGGCAGGTTACTTGAGCCCCCGTAGTTCAACGGATAGAACAGTCCCGTCCTAAGGGAGAAATGTGCGTTCAATTCGTACCGGGGGCACGGGCGAGTGAGCAGTCGGTTAGCGGGTCTAATGTTTGTTTGCCAACTCAATTATGTCTAAACCGGAAAGGATGCCTAATTTTAAGAAAGACAGCCCTTCAGATATGTTGCGCCAGGCCTGGGGCTTGAATGAAGAGGAAATGGCGCTAGTTTTTAATATGGCAGATGAAGAAGGCAAAGTGGGGGTAACTGCTACGGTTGAGGAAATTTTGAGAAGTTTAGATAATGTCGCTTTTTCTAGGTTCGCCCAATCAAATGGGGAAGAGGTTGTGGACGAAGATGGAGAGGCTGTTGAGTTGCCAAGCAGATGGGGAGAACAGGAGTTGGTCCGTAGGTTAAAGAGATTTATTGATGATCATCGGACGAGCAAGTTGGTAAACTAATAGATTTGTATACACTAGTGTATACTTTTGTAGACTTTGGGCCTATGGTCTAGTGGTATGACGCGGCATTCGCATTGCCGAAGCGGCAGTCCGATTCTGCCTAGGTCCACCAAATCCCGCTTCAACTTGGTTGAGGCGGGATTTTTGTGCACAAGTCTGTGTATAAAGTCGTCTAAATGTGTATATTTGTATACACTAGTCTATACAAACTTAAGGCGCGAGCTCATTTTTGGCTTTTTTAAAACCGTTCCGTACGGAACGGCAAAGCTAGATTTTTTTCCGAATAATCTTAAACAGCATCTGCAACATATCGGAAAGAGGTTGATTTTTGAATAACATCGCGGAAATTGAGCCTTTCAAATTGAAAAAACCGATTAAATCATCCCACATGAGTATTTCTAGCGCCGTTTCTTCATATTCCGGCGGTAATTGACGAACCGTGTAGCAGGATTTTAGGGTATTTTGTATTTTAGCGGTCATCAATTTTGACTCGCTGTCCGTCAAGTCGTAAAAAATGATCTGCCGTTTCTTAATTTCTTGGAAATAACGCTCTTCAAAATCCGGCATCAATAATCGCCATCGTTTCCTTGATCCGACAGAAAGTATGCTTTTTGCTGACAAACTTTTTTCGTATAATTCTTGGACTTGCTCTAATCCTTGATAAAATTTAACTCCCGGGTCAATGGCTTGATGGGTAAAAACAGCCTGCAATTCGGGCAGAATTTTTTGGGCGTCGGCCACCTTTCGTTTGAGCAGTTCAATGAGCGATGCCGGGTTGTTCGCCTGGTAAGCCTTTTTTTTCGCCTGTATTTTCTCTTCTATCAATCCTTTTTCTTTTAATTCCAGCAGAATGTTGTAACAGTTAGTCCGCGCAATCCCAGTTTCTCGTGAAACGACCGGCGGGGTGGACAGGCCATTTTTTAATAGAAATAAATACATTACAATTTCTGTTTGGTGCAGGCCGAGCGTTCGTAATTGTTGTTGAATTTCCATAGAATTATTTGTCAAAATTATTTATATCATTATTTTGTTTAATAGTCAACTAAAATAAACAATATCTATAAAAATGATATAAAAAAAATTGACAAATAGAAAATTAAAGATGTATAATAAACTTGATGGCGAGCCTCGTATCTTTGCTCTAGCTTCGTTGACCATGATTTTTATGGTGTCCATTAACGCCCCGCCGCTAGCGGGTTTGGGCATAAAAAAAATCATGGTCAACGAAGCTAAATTAAATAACCCACTGGCCGCTGGATTGCGGGCTAGATAGACAAAGAAAATTATGTTATACTAGGTAGTAATCATTCTTTCTTTTAATTTAATATTTTTTAATACCTATGCTTAATCCCCAGCGTTGGTCTAGAATCAGTAATTACTTTTCTTATTTTTTGCTGATTCTGAATATTATCGCCGTGCCGCTCGTGCTGGATCCGGCGGTGATAAATCCCCATCTTATCTCCAAAGAGTACCTGTTTATCGGGTTAATACTGCTTAATGTATTGCTTTGGACCACTAAAGCGATCTTGTCTAAAAAATTGCTTTATATTCAGTCAGTCGTGGATAAGCCGATTCTTTTTTTACTCGGCGCCGCGCTGATTTCTGCCTTTTTTTCAGTAAGCCGGACAGATAGTTTCCTCGGCCGTAATGATTATTTTATTTTTCATTTTGCCTTGCTGTTTTTTCTGGCGTTATTTTGCGTCATGATTGTCCAGCACATCAACACCTTTGATCGCTGGCAGAGAAGCCTTGACGCCTTGGTGGTGAGCGGCGGAGCGGCGGCAACGCTTTTTTTCGTCAAATCTTTCTTTCATTTTGATTTGCTGAGCCGATGGTTCCCGTATAGCCTCAATGTGGTTGATCAGACTAATAGCGGCTTTGGCGTTTGGCTGATCGCGCTGTGTTTAATCGCCGCCGGGCAGTTGATTAAAAAAGATCTCACGGTCGGCCGCGCCATTGGTTATTTTTATATCGCACTCATCAGCTACTTGTCGTTGGTTACGCTCGGTTTCACCGTCTTGTGGTGGCTTTTGCTGGTCGGGTTGGTTTTGTTGCTCTTGGTCGGCGTGAGCTCGCTGAAAGAAGCTCGCTTGGGCTGGCTGTCTACCCTGTTCGCGGCTTTTATTTTGATTATTATTTTTATTGTTTTTGGAACGCCAAAACTGGTGCAATCAACCGTGCCGGCTGAAGCCGCGCTTAACAATCGCTCTTCTTGGGTCATCGTATCAAAAACGCTGACCGCGAACTTTAAGAATGTATTGCTGGGAAGCGGGCTAGGCTCTTTCGCTGTTGATTTTTCGCAATTCCGCGATGTTTCCTTTAACGCCGACCAGCTCGCCTGGTCGTTCCGCTTCAGCCGCCCGTATAGTTCGGCCTTAAGTATTTTGGCTGAAGGAGGCTTGGCGCTTGGTTTGATTTGGTTATTTTTGGTTTTATTTTTTGTCGGCCATATTCTGACGACTTGGATTAAAGCCCGCCACGAGGGGGAGGGGGCGGAAGATGATCAGCTCTTGGAATTATTAAGCGCCGGCGAGCCGGCGAGCCGTTCCCATTTAGGGGTTTTTCTGCTCGCGGTGCCATGGTGCGTTATCAGCATCGGGGCTTTTGTTGTTTTCTACGGGCCGATAATATGGTGGCTATGGTGGCTTCTGCTTGGTTTGATTGTCGCCGGTTTAGCTCTGTTTAATTCCTCCACCACTCGGCGGCGCGAATTGATTATTGAAGATACGCCCGAACACAATTTATCTTTCTCGTTTATTCTTATCGTCGTTATCTCCGTTGTTTGTATTGTCGGCGTGTGGGGAGCGCGACTGTATTTGGCCGAGAAAAATTTTTCCGCCGCCCTGAAAGCCGGTGATTTTGCGGCAGTTGACAGCAAACTGCGCACCGCGGTGGCGTTGCATGAAAATGTTGATCTCTACCATGTCGCTTTGGCGCAAAATTATTTGCTTCAGGCGATTAATGTGAGCCGGCAGGGTAAACCGGATTTCCAGAAAGTAAGCGCTTTTCTCGGCCAGGCGATCAATGAAGCTCGGCGGGCGACTAATTTGTCGCCACGCTCCGTGGCCATCTGGGAAAATTTGGCGACGATGTATGAAAATGCCGCCGCCCTGGTGCCGGAGGCCAGAGATTGGGCGGTGAAGTCTCTCCTGGAGGCCAAGACTTTAGAGCCAAGCAACCCGGTGCTGGCTTGGCGGCTCGGCAACAATTATAGTTTGGCCGGCAACTGGCCAGAGGCGATAAAAAGTTATGAGCGGGCGATTAGTTTAAAAAAGGATCACGTCGGCGCCTATATCGGCCTGGCTAACGCGTATGAACAAACCAGAGAAATTGATAAAGCGATCGCGATTTACGCCGGCATCGCCTCGGTCGCGCAAAACGATGTGGAATATCTCTACAATTTCGGCCGTCTGCTCTACAACCGCGGCAACAAAGGAGATCGGAATAACGCCGAAAAAGTTTGGCTTGAGGTGCTGAAGCGCAATGCCAGTCACTCTAACGCCTTGTATAGTTTGGGGTTGTTGTACGAGTTGCGCGGCGACCGCCTGCAAGCTCTAGAATATTATTATAAAGTGAAGAGTCTTAATCCCGACAACCGAGATATTACCGTCAAGATTAATAATCTTATTGGCCAGTAACATAATAATTCCATTGTGACCGTGAGAGTATGCGTAAAATAATTCTAGCGCTCGGTCTCACGTTTTTCGGACTGGGTTTGCCGGCAACGGCGTTCGGCTCAATGTCATCTGCCACTTATTCTATTTTCGCCGATGTGGTCGGAGCCAACGGATCGGTGTATAGCACCGGAACAACTTTCAGTCTGAATGACACTCCCGGCGAAGCGGTGGTTGGCACTGTAACCAGCGCCAGCTATGAGTTGCGCGGCGGCTTTCAAGCTTCGGAAAAAGATGAAACGTTGAGTTTCACAGTCAGCGACAGCTCGCTTGATCTCGGCACGCTTAGCCGTACCGTGGTTTCCAGCGCCGCGACGGTTCTTACCGTTACCAGCAACGCGCTGACCGGTTATTCTGTTTCTATCAGCGGGACAAGCGGGACTATGCCCGATGGCGTGCGCGACGGCACCGTGTCGGTTGATTCGGAGGAATATGGAGTGGCCGTTTCGGGCGCCGATAGCGCCGTTACGGGCGATGTCAGTGTCAGTAGCGGGCAGGTTTTAGCTTCAGCTAACACGGCAGTCGCCGGTTCTGAAACTACCCTAACGTTCAAGGCGGCAATCAACGCGGCGAGCGTTGCCGGCGCTTATAGCCAAACTGTAACGCTGACCGCTTCAGCCAATTTTTAAAATTATTCCAAGATATGATTTTCCGCCGAACATTTTTTATCACGGCCTTTTTTTTGGGATTATTTTTTTTCTTTTCGCCAGCCGGCGCTTTTACCATTCAGCCCGTTCGTTATCGGTTGACTATTGATCCGGGCGGTTCGGCCACGGCGCGCGTTGCTGTTTTGAATGATGAATCGGCGCCGCATCGTTTCCGCGCTTCGGTGACGGGCGTTGAGCAAGATAGTGCGGGCCGTCCGCTATTTGGAACTTTCTTTAATATTGCCGAGGACTGGGTGCAACCTGATAAAAATACTTTTTTTTTAGAACCGGGAGAAAAGAAACTGGTTACTTTTACCATAAATGTTCCGCCCCAGGCGGATTCCGGTTCTCATTTTTTGGCTCTAGTAATTGAACCGTCTGACGTGAAAAATGGCGAAGTCGGGCTCTCGGCTCGCGCCGCCGCGCTGTTGTCGCTCACTGTTTCCGGGGTGGTGAACGAGGCCGTGAGCATTGATCGGTTTGAACCGCTCGCGCGTTTCAGCGCGTCGGGCGAGTGGCCGTTCACAGCATCCTTAAAAAATAGGGGGACCGTTAGCGTAAAACTCGCCGGCGCCTTGATTGTAAAAAATGCTTTTGGGCAGATTATCGCCGGTCCGGAGGCGCCTCTTGGCAATAGTGTTTTGCCGGGGTCAATTCGGACGATAACTCAAAAAATAGAACTTGACCGCGCCCGGTTTCGCTTGCCCGGCTGGTATACGGTAAATTTAGCTGTTCATTATGGATTAAGCAAAAGCGTGACGGAGGCCCGAGCCATCGTTTGGTATTTCCCGCCTTGGAGTGCGGCGGCGGGGCTTGGTTTGGCCGGCATTATTCTTTTGATTCTGCTCAAAAAATACTATTCAAAAAAATCGGTATGAAACGGTATCAATTTTTATGGTTTGTTCTTGGCTTGGCTTTCAGCTGTAGTTTATTTTTTACGTTGTCAGCTAAAGCCTCCACCAGCAACGCTACCGTAAGTGTCGGCCTCACTATCCCCGCTAACACCGGCGGCGGCGGCAATGGTGACGGCGATACTGTGCCGCCCCCATTGCCGCCGCCTACGCCAACCGATACCCCGCCCACCATTTCTAATGTAATGGTTAATGTTTCTTTCACGACGGCGATGGTGAGCTGGTCGGCCGCCGACGACAAAGCGATTACGGGCGTGAGTTTTGTCTATGGTTTAAGTTCTAGCTACGGTTCAACTGGCGCGGTGACTGGGAGTTACGCCGCCGCGCTTACCGGCCTCGCCCCGAACAGCGCCTATTTTTATCAGATTTCGGTCAATGATAGCGGCGGCCACACCACCGCCCAGACCGGGACATTTATTACTGGCAACACGGCCGATACAACGCCGCCGATTATTGAGAGCGTGGCGGTGGTGAAGGGAGTTAATTCTGTCACCATCAGTTGGGCTACCAATGAAGAAGCTAATACAGAATTAAAATACGGTCTTACTGTTTCGTATGGGGCCACGATTCTGCCCGATGCGAATTACACTCTTGGCCACAGCGTCCAGTTGGCCGGTCTCGTGCCAAATACCACCTATCATTACCAAATTCTCGCTGCCGACCAGTCTGGCAATAGCACCGGCAAAATTGGCTCATTCAAAACCTTTGCCGATTCTACTCCGCCGGCCGATGTAAGCAATTTAACGCTCGCCATCGCCGGCAGCGCCATTAACTTACAGTGGGCCAATCCTTCTGACGCGGATTTTAGCGGTGTAAAAATCGTTCGGAAAGTCGGCGGTCCATCGGCTGGGGTAGCTGACGGCGCCCTCCTGTACACCGGCACCGGCCAGAGCTTCGCCGATTCTCCGCCCGCCGGCGGCACGCTGTATTATTACACGGTATTTTCTTTTGATTCCTCGTTCAATTACAGCGGCGGCGTGTTCCAGTCTGGGCAAGTAGCTGTTCCTGCCGGCGAGACTTGCGATAATGGCAGTGATGATGACGGCAACGGGCTGATTGATTGCGGCGATCCCGCGTGCGCCGCCGTTTTGGTGTGCCAGACACAGCCGCCGGAAATTTGTAATAATGGCGTTGACGACAATCACAACGGCAAAATTGATTGCGCCGATTCCGAATGCAACGGCGCTTCCTACTGCCGGGCATTGAGTCCGGAAATTTGTAATAATGGCGTTGACGATGATAGCAACGGACTAACTGATTGCGTTGACGTGGCTTGTTTTGGCTTCAGCGGTTGCGTGGAAATTCCGCCTCCAGTGTATGTGCCGCCTCCTTCCACCGTTCCATCTTTCGCTCGGATAAAATTTAGCGATCTCCGGTTTATTGTCGGGAATCGCCATATTCCTCTGACGCCGCGCGCCGGACGGGTGTCTGCTCTAGCCGGAACCACGCTCTCTGTTATGTTGCCGAATAGCGTTCTCGCCGCTCCGCCCGTTTCGTTGGTAGTGAATGTTGACGGTCGGGACAATCATCAGTTTGCGTATGAAAAAAATACCGACAGCTATTATGCCGATGTTACCGCGCCGCCGGTTGGCGATCATAACATTTTTGTCCAAGTGGATTATGGCGCCAGCCAATCGGACACTATTCCCGTGCCGCTTACCAGCTTGCCGCAAGGCAACGTCACCGAGGGCGCGCGCCCGCTCGGCGGAGTAATGGTTTCGCTGTTTACGGAGAATGGCGAGAAAATCGCCACCGATAACTGGGGAGCGCCCAATCCGCGCCTCACCAATGAGAATGGCACCTATGGCTGGGTGGTTCCAAATGGCCGCTATTATCTTTCCGCTTCCAAAAATCAATATTATATCCGGACTATCCAGTCCTTCCTCGTTGAAAATAATATTATCAATGTTAATTTGGATTTAGTGCGTGAGCCGCCAAAATTGCTGGATGATATTACCGCCACGTCTACCCTGCCGGATATCGTGCGCGCTTTGGGGAAGAATACCGCGGAGAAGACGAAAGCCGCCGCCCGGGTGGGCATTCAGAAAGCGCTGGACACGAAAGCGGCCATTAAAAATTTTACTAGCGATGTCGCGGTGCAGGAAACAGCTGCTGCCGTAGTCGCCCCGGCGATAGTTGGCGTAGCCGCCATTGGCACCGTTTCGCTTATTTCCTGGGCCAATTTATTGCCTTTTTTACGTTTTCTCTTCTTACAGCCGCTTATGCTTTTAGGGTTGCGTCGGCGCCAAGGGTGGGGGCAAGTGTATAATGCTTTGAGCAAATTGCCGATTGATCTCGTAACGGTGCGGCTGGTTAATCAGGAAACTGGGCGCGTTGTTCAATCGCGTGTTACCGACGTCAAGGGCCGTTACGCGTTTATTGCGAACCCGGGCGCCTATCGCATTGAAGCGGTGAAAGTGAATTTTCTTTTTCCTTCGCAACTCTTGGCCGGCTTCAAAGATGACGGCCGCCGTCCGGATGTGTATCACGGTGAAATTATTGAAGTGTCAGAGAAAGACGCCGTTATCACGGCGAACATCCCGCTTGACCCTATCGGCGAGCACAAACGCCCCGTGAGAATCGTGTGGCAGAAATTTTGGCGGGGTGTTCAGCTTATTTTGTCTTGGCTGGGCATTATTACCACGGTCGTTTCACTGTACATCTCTCCGCGGTGGTATGTTTGGGTTCTGCTGGGAATTCACGCCTTGCTTTTCATCATTTTCCGCCGTTTGGCCGTGCCGCCAAAAGTGAAAAGCTGGGGTATTGTGTATGACGTGGCGACGAAAGTTCCGGTGGGGCGCACCGTGGCGCGTCTTTTCAATTCTCAATTTAACAAATTGGTTTCAACGCAGATCACCGATGGCCATGGGCGTTACTATTTCCTGGCCGGAGACAACCGATATTACATCACTTATGATCATCCGGAATACGCTTCCAGCAAAACCGACATTATTGACTTGGGAGGCAAGGAAGCGGAAAATATTGCCATTGACATTGGTCTAAAAAAGTCATTAATTTTATCCACAGGGGCGCCGCCAACAGTGCCGCCAATTTCGCCACTGCCGCCGCCGCCATCTCCCGCCATTCCTCCGGTAAAAAAATAATGCTGATTTATTGAGGAAAAATTGATATTTTACGCAAAAAGAGGATGCCAGCATCCTCTTTTTTTGTATTTTAAAAAAATTAAAAATGTTGATAATTTTCCCCTGTCGGATATAGGCAAAATGGTGTATAATATACGGTGTTATCCGTAACGTTATGTTGCGACGGAAAAATTTCGCTAGCGGCAAAGAGCAAAACCGCCTTTTTTTGAGTATAGGCGCGTTTAGTGTTACCATTTTTGCGCTGACATTTTTATTTGTTTTTAATTCTTCCGTCGCGCGCGCCGCCTCCGCTCCCGCCATCGTTACTTACCAAGGCAAATTGCTGGTGAACAGTCTATCGGCCTCCACCACGCAGAGCATGTATTTTGTTTTGTATGAAAGCGCCACCGAAGGCAATGTTTTGTACACGGCCGGCGGAACGGTTGCCGCCACGTCGTCAATTTCAGTTACGCCGAGCAACGGCATTTTCACTGTTAATCTTGGCGACACCGGCACCAACAGTCTGGACCAGAGTATTTTCCAAAACAATGCGGCCGTGTATCTTGAAGTAAGAGTAGGAAATGAAATTTTGTCCCCGCGCAAACAGGTTACCGCGAGTCCTTATGCCTTCAACTCCCGTTATTTGGATGGAGTCGCCGCCACCTCCACCGCCAGTTCTTCCACTTACATACCAATTTCCGACAGTAAAGGTAATTTTAATTTCGGCAATGTTACCACCACCAATGTCACTTCAACAAAATTTTACGGGAGCGGCACCTCGGTATTCGTCGGCGGCTTTATCTCTAACGCTTCCAGTTCCATCGGGAGCCAACTCACCGTCAACGGCGCTCTCAACGCTTCGTCCACTCTCATCGTCAACGGCCTGTCCACTTTCACTGGCGGTTTCATCGCGAACGCTTCCTCCTCGGTCGGCGCCGGCCTCCAAATTGCCGGAGCGCTCAACGCTTCCAGCACTTTCCAAGTGTCCGGAGCCTCGGTGTTTGGCGGCGCGCTCACCGTCAACAGCGGCAACCTCGCCACTTTTGCCGGCGGTTACATCTCCAACGCCTCGTCATCCATCGGCGGAACGCTCTCGGTTTCCGGAGCCATCACCGGCAGTTCCACTCTTACCATTGGCACTGGCGGCAACCTCGGCAAGTTCTATGTTGACTCTTCGGGTAATGTGAACGCGTCAGGCACTCTTCAGCAATCCGGCCTCGCCGTTCTGCTCGGCGGTTACATTAGCAACGCCTCCAGCTCCATTAGCGCCGGGTTGCAGGTGGCCGGCGCTTTGAATGCCTCGTCCAGCCTGTTGGTTGGAGGAAACACTACTCTCGGCGATGCCTCGGGCGACACCATTACCTTTAACGGTGTAGTGAATTCCAATGTCGTGGCCAATGACAGCACCAAAAATTTAGGGTCCGCCTCCACCCGCTGGGCCACCGGTTATTTTGACACCATAGACGCCACTTCTTTGGCCGGCACTATCACGGGCGGCTCGGTCGCCGCCGCCAGCTGGACGATAAATTCGGATAATACTACCAGCGACGCAGAAATTTCTTCTCTAGTTTTTGAGCGCGGCAGTCCGGTTATTAACGCCACTTTGCAGTGGAATGCTCACGGTGATACCTCTAACAAAGTAAGCGGGTTTGACAGCACCATTTTATCCAATTTTCCACTTAGTATTTATTCGCAAGTTTCCGGCGCCAATGTCACCTTTGCGAGCGGCACTCTTTTAAAGTATTCCCAACCTTCCGCTCACGCCTTCTCTCAAAACGGCGCGTTTACCGGCATGTATGTTGATTTTAACAGCAACATTACAGTTCCCAACAGCTCATCTGGCGATCAAACCGGTTTGAATATTATTCTCAAAGATGGCGGCGCCTCGGCCACAGCAATAGGCATTATGGTCAGCGGCACGCTTGATCGCGGTATTGATTTATCTGGTTTAACGCTTTCATCTGGCGGGGCGGATGTGTATAACAACCGAGATACCATTATTGATTTGGTAAATAGCGCCAACACTACTTTGTTCGTCAAAAATACCGGCGCCGGCACTGCCTCTATGTCGGTGGATGGTAATTATTTTGCCAGCAATGGCACAGTTTCTTCCACTCTCGCGGCGAATTATTTGGCCATCGCCACTTCTACCACAAATGGGGTTGGGTTGTTCTATGTAGACTCGTCGGGCAACGTTTTCGCTTCCGGCACTCTACAACAATCCAGCCTCGCCACTCTCCAAAGCGGATATATTGCTAATGCTTCCTCCTCGGTCGG
>CAZHFX010000027.1:5447-12435 GCA_964531745.1 uncultured Gammaproteobacteria bacterium | reverse complement strand
ATTTTCAATATAAAACTACTTTTGAAACAGATAACGTCAGCTATTCGCCGGAACTTAAGAGCGTGAGTGTAGCCGGAACTGTGGCTAACCAGTCATCGGATTCAAGCGGTTCCACACTGGATGCTTGTCTTGATTTAACTTCGTTGTTAGCAAGTGATTATCTTACTGCTATCCCCGTTGACCCAGCCTCTGGCAATGCCGGTAAAACTTATTACGCTCTAAAGAAAACTGCTAACGATCGCTTGATTGTGATGGCCTGTAATCCAGAGAATGGGAAGAGTATCAGTGCCAAAAGATAAATATGAATATACTGAAAGGCAGAAAGGTCGAAATCGCCTTTAAGCATATTCAGAATATAAATTAAATTATTTTTTACCATATTATGATTAAAAAAAATTCCCAGAGGGGGTTTACTTTATTAGAAATTTTGTTGGTCGTGGCGGCTATCGCCATTTTGGCCGGCATCGTCATCGTGGCTATTAATCCGGGAAAACAATTAGCCGACACTCGCAACGCGCAGAGACGGGTTGACGTTAATACCATTCTTAGCGCGATTTATCAGTACTCCATTGACAACAAAGGCATCTTGCCTGCCAGTCTGACTACTACGGCAACGGAAATTTGTAAGACCGGAGGGAGCTGTACTGGCTTGGTGGATTTATCTGTCTTAACATTAAATGAGCAGTACTTAACCGCCATACCAGTTGATCCCTCCAACGTTTCCACCAATGGAACCAGTTATTCTGTTGTTAAAACCGCCAATGGCCGTATCACGGTTTCCGCGCCATCGGCTGAAAGAAGCTTGGTAATCAGCGCAACGAAATAGGCCTGAATAGACATAACTGTAAAAAATATGGAAGGAATCGCTATCCAAGTCGTCGTTTTTGGTGTTTCAATTTTTTTGCTTGCGGCTTTTTTGTACGAAGCCTACTGTTTGCGCGCTCTAACACTGAATTTTCAAAAAGAAAAAATTAATACTGAAACGCACCGACTGCGGGTAGAGGCCATGCTGGACAGTATCGGCGACGGCGTGGTCGCCACTGATGAAAAAGGCTCTATAATTTTTATGAACAGAGTCGCGGAACAGATCCTCGCTTGGACGCCGGATATGCTGGGTAAGCGTTTGAGCGAGGTTTCTCTTTTGGCCGATGAAAATGGCCGGCATGTTTCTGTTGATAAACATCCTTTGCATCTGTGCCTGACTAGCCGGGAAAAAATAATCACCAAAAATTATCATTTTGTCCGGCCCGGGTCCTTTGATTTGGCGGTGTATATCAGCGCCACGCCGATTATCTTAAATAATGCCGTGGTGGGAGCGATTGAGGTTTTTAGCGATATTACCAAGGAAAAAGCCATTGATAAAGCTAAAAGCGAATTTGTTTATCTGGCTTCCCACCAGTTGCGCACACCTTTGGCCACCATTGGCTGGTACCTGGAGCTTCTATTGTCAGAAGATGCCGGACGAATCACCAAAGATCAAAAAATTTATTTGGAGGAGGCTTATTTAAGCAATCGGCATATGGTGGAGCTCGTGAACGAGATGCTGGATGTTTCCCGTTTAGAATTAGGAACTCTCGCTGTCAAAATCGAGCCGGTCAAATTGCTGGAAATTTTAGAGGAAGAGATCGGTGAAGTGAAGCCGCTGGCTATAAATAAAAAAATTGCCATAAAAAAAGAAGTTCCTAAAATTTTTCCGGTCATCAGCGCCGACCCGAAACATATTCGGATTATTTTTCAGAATTTATTGACTAACGCCGTAAAATATACTCCGGAAAAAGGCATAGTGACCGTGGCGGTCGCGGCTGAAGGCGCTACTTATAGAGTTTCCGTATCGGACAACGGTTACGGCATTCCCGCGGCTGAACAGGGCAAAATTTTCAGTAAATTATTCCGCGCCGACAACGTGAAAGACAAAATTCCGAGCGGCACGGGCTTGGGACTGTATACCGTTAAATCAATTGTTGACCAGTTAAAAGGAGCGATAAGCTTTACGTCCAAAGAGAATGAGGGGACTACTTTTAGTATTATTCTTCCGCTGACATTAGCCCCGTCTGTTTTGAAAAAAAATAAAAATAGCGCGAGCGCGAAATAGATTGCTTTTCTCGGACGGCCTGTGGTAGAGTAGCGGGTATATGGCCGACACCCAGACAATTAAAGATCGAATTGACATTGTCCAGTTTATCGGTGAATACGTGCCTCTAAAGAAGGCCGGGGCGAATTGGAAGGCGCGCTGTCCTTTCCACAACGAAAAGAGCCCCTCATTCATGGCGCATCAAGATAAACAGTTTTGGCACTGTTTTGGATGCGGCAAGGGCGGGGATATTTTTTCTTTTGTTCAAGAAATGGAGGGTCTGACGTTTCCGGAGGCCTTGCGGCTTTTGGCCAAGCGAGCCGGAGTGGCAGTGGACACTTTCGCGAGCGAAATTAATCAGAGCCAGCGCAATCGCCTGCTGGAAATTAACGCGGCGGCGGCTTATTTTTTTCATCAGTTTTTGTTGGATATGGACGCCGCTAAAGCGGCGCGCGACTATTTGGAGAGGCGGCAGGTCAAAAAACAAACCATTATTGATTGGCAGATCGGCTACATTTCCGACCAGTGGGATCTGCTCACTAAATATTTGTTAAAAAAAGGGCTGGGCATTGACGACCTGGTGGCGGCTGGCCTTACCATCAAGCGCGACGGAGCGGATGCCGCGAGCGGACGAGGATATTACGATCGCTTCCGCGGCCGGGTGATGTTTCCCATCAGCGATACCCATGGCAATGTTATTGGCTTTACTGGGCGCGTGCTGGTGGAAACCGAGCGTTCCGGCGGTAAATATGTGAACACCCCCCAAACGATTTTGTATGATAAATCGCGCGTCCTTTATGGGCTGAATAAGGCTAAAACGGGAATCAAAGTAAAAGATTTAGCGATACTTGTTGAGGGGCAGATGGACGTGATTTCCTGCCATCAGGCGGGGATGACGAATGTGATCGCGGCATCGGGGACGGCCCTGACGGCGGAACAGGTAAAATTGATTAAACGCTATACCGCGGCGGTCGCGATGGCTTTTGATGCCGACAGCGCCGGGCAGAACGCCGGCAAGCGGGGGATTGAAGTGGCTTTGGAGGAAGGTTTGCGGGTAAAGATTATTTCTATTCCAGCTGGTTTCGCGAAAGATGCCGATGAATGCATCAAGAAAGATCCCGCTGTATGGTTTCAGGCGGTAGAGCGGGCGACCAATGTCATGGATTGGTATTTTTCGGCAACTTTGGACGGGTTAAATCGCCGCGACCCGACGGCTAAACAACGGGCGGCGACTATTTTGCTTGAACAAATATCCCGTTTGCCTTACGCAATTGAGCGCGACGATTGGTTGAAGAGATTGGCTGAAGAGCTGGAAATTGAATCAAATATTTTACGCGAAGAGAGCAAAAAAGTTAAATTGGCGCGCGCGGCAGTTGGCCATGAAACGAAAGAAACGCCGACAATGCCAAGCGTGGAAGCGCGGCCAAAAACCCAATTAGCCAATCTGGCTCTTGATTTTTGGTCTGTTCTTGCCAAGTATCCGGAACATTACGGGTCGTCTTGTTCGTTTCTTCGAAAGGAGTATTTTGTCGATGCCGGTCTCGCCGACCTTTACGAAATCGCTCAAAGCGTTTATAATGAGTATAATAGTTTGGTTGTAGATATGCTGAAAGCCAGGCTAAAAGAGGAAAACGCCGAGAACAGCGTTGATGTTTTGCTTTTACGTCCGTATTCCTCTGTTTTTGAGTTGAATTCAACGACCGCCAAAGAGGAGCTGGAGCGATTATTAGCGCGCATTCGCGAAGAGTGGCGGCGTGCCCGCCGGGCCGAAATTCACCACGAGATTGTTGAGGCGGAGAAACGAGCCGACCAGCCTCGTTTAGAATCTTTGTTGGCGGAATTGCAATCATTATAATGTTTTTAGTTTAGTTTCTACAAAAGTATGGCAGGGAAAGCGCCTCGGACGCGGTCAAGAACAATTAAGAAGGCGCGCCAAAAGGCGGCAGTGAAAGCTGTCAGCAAAAAGCGCGTTACAGCCAAAAAAGATTTGTCCAAGAAGGCCGGAGCGAAGAAACAGAAAGTCTGGTTAAAAAAGGATCGCCAAAAGGTTTTTTTAAGATCAAAAATCAAATCGTCCGCGTTGCCGGTTGAAGAGGCGGTTGAGCCGACCGATGAACAGTTGTGGAATTTGATTGCCAAAGGGCGGAATCGCGGTTTTATTACCGAAGCCGAGATGATTCAAGCGCTCCCGCGGCCGGAGCGGTATCTTGATTTATATGAAGGATTTTTGGATTTAGCTGAGAAAAATGGCGTTTTAGTCGTTGAAGGCACGGGTAGTCTGCTGGGCGGGAAAAAAGAGCAGGCCGCGCTGTTAAAGCCGTTTCAGGGCGAACAGCCGGATATGGATAGTCCGTTTGATCTGGGGCAGATTTCGTCCGATTCAATCCAGATGTATCTGCGCGAGATTGGAAAGATTCCTCTGCTCTCGGCGGAAGAGGAGGTGGCGCTGGCCAAGCGCAAAGAGCGCGGCGACAAAGCGGCCGATCGCAAGCTTATTGAAGCCAACTTGCGCCTGGTAGTGTCCATCGCTAAAAAATTCGTGGGCAAAAGTCTGTCTCTTTTAGATTTGATTCAAGAAGGCAACATCGGTTTGTTCCGGGCCGTGAAAAAGTTTGATTATCACCGAGGCTACAAATTTTCCACCTATGCCACTTGGTGGATCCGCCAGGCCATTACGCGTGCTTTGGCCGATCAGAGCCGCACTATCCGCATTCCGGTGCACATGGTGGAAACGATCAATCGTTTTCAGCAAATTCAACGGCGTCTGTTGCAAGATTTGGGACGTGATCCGACGCCGGAAGAGCTGGCCGCGGAAATGGGCGAGGAGGTGTCAAAGATTTATCATATTATCAAAATTTCTCAAGATACGATGTCGCTTGAAGTGCCGATTGGCGACGACGACGAAGATACCCAGCTATCGGATTTTATTGAAGACGTGAAAAATGTTTCGCCCGATCGCGCCGCCGGGCTCCAGATTCTGCGCGACTATGTCAATCAGGCGATTAAAGATTTAGCTCCGCGTGAACAAAAAATTTTGGAAATGCGCTTTGGTCTCTCCGACGGCGTGACGCACACTTTGGAGGAGGTGGGGCAGGAATTTGGCGTAACGCGCGAGCGCATCCGCCAGATTGAAGCCAAAGCCTTGGAAAAAATTCAGCATACCGATATCATCAGTAAATTGCGAGACTATTGACGCGTGGAATTATGAAGATTATTTTTTCCGGCGGGGGCACATTAGGGCCGGTTATTCCGCTGTTGGCCGTAAAAGACGCGTACCAGCAAAAATATCCTGAGACCGAATTTATTTGGATTGGAACAAAAAACGGCCCGGAGTGCCGGATTGTTGAAGAACAAAACATCCCTTTTATCGCCATCGGCGCCGGCAAATGGCGCCGATATTTTTCTATTGTGAATTTATTTGATATTTTTCGCGCGGCCGCCGCTTTTTTTCAGTCGTTGGTTATTTTGTGGCGGGAAAAGCCGCATCTTTTAATTTCCGGCGGCGGCTATGTGAGCGTGCCCTTGCATTGGGCCGCGGCGCTCTTGGCCATTCCCGCCTGGGTGCATCAGCAAGATGTGCGGGTAGGGCTCGCGAATAAGCTCATGATGCCGTTTGCGCGCAAAGTCACGACCGCTCTGAAAGAAACCGCTCAGGCGCTTGTTCGGCGTAAAGCCGAGTGGATTGGCAATCCATCGCGCGATTTGTCGGTTGCCGATGAGGCGGCCGCGCGGGAGCGTTTTCATATTCCCGCCGACGCCAGCGTTATTTTCGCGTTGGGCGGCGGCACCGGTTCAGCGAGTATCAACAATTTAATTATTGAGGCTTTGCCCCAGTGGCCGCGCGAATGGCATGTCATTCATTTGGTGGGGCGCGAGCGACCGGCGGTCAAGGCTTTGGGCGCTGAACAAATTTTTAATAATTATCACGTTTATCAATTTTTTACGTCCGAAATGAAGGACGCTTATGCGATTGCTGACGTGGTGGTGGCGCGCGCGGGTTTTTCCACCTTGACTGAATTGGCCGCGTTGTCTAAAGCAGCGGTGATTTTGCCGATGTTTGGAACTCACCAAGAAGACAACGCTCGTTATTTTGCTCAAAATAACGGCATTGTCATGTTGACGCACGCTATGGCCAGCGGTTTGACTTTGGCGCAGGAAGTGAAAAAGCTGGTTTTGGACCAAGAAGCGCGCCGGGAGCTGGGCGGGCGTCTGCACCGGTTGCTTCCGAGGGCTAAACCGGAGAAGTTGGTTGAGATAATAGGGGTTTTGACGCGCGGGATTTAGTAACCGCTTTGGCCTATGAATGAAGCGGAAATTTTTTGTTCATTCAATTTGAAACCGAAAATGAGATATTTATCGCCACTGCGGGCGCTCACTGCGACATTGCCATCCGTAACGCCACTGGTTTCAATAGTATAACCTTTGTCCTTGAGAATGGAGAGGAGGGCGTTTAGGTTGCCCTGTTCCGTCGGCCGTTTGGCGGTATATTCAACACTGAGGGAGCTTTCGTTCGGGAAATTGTTCATGAATGAAGTTATCTTGATATCGCCGAAGATTGGCCGCACCACCGACCGGAGGTCCTGTTCCACAGCTTTACTTGAATTTTCGGGAAGATCCAGGTCAAAAGCCGACTCGTACACGTCGTTTGACGCTCCTTCTTTGCTAAATGGCCGGCTGTCGCTGGTATTATTACCCCTGTCGTTGCTATCGCGAAATACTTCGCTGTTGGTCGGATATTTTTGACAGCCGGCGCCGATAAGAGCGACCGCGGCCGCTGCGCCGAGAATAACGAAACCCGTCCGATGTTTCATAGAGATTGTGTATTAAGTGATGAAAACTTTTAAAATTTTGTTATTTATCTTCTTGGCCCACCCGGTCTGACCCGCACAGGCCTGTCCGTTTCTCTAGAGGGGCGGG
>CAZHFX010000027.1:0-5437 GCA_964531745.1 uncultured Gammaproteobacteria bacterium | reverse complement strand
GCTTCTAGGTCTAATTCCAGCTCCTCGCCCTCACCGGCGGGCAATTTACTTTCGTGTTTATCAGCGGGGTTTTTTTTAAGGGGTCCTTCTTTTTCCATATATGCTGGAGTGATTAAGGTTTAGTTGTTTATATCGTAAAACAAGTTGTGGGAAGTGTCAAACGTTCTCAATCATAGCAATAATAAAACTCCCGCGCAAAGGGAGTTTTATTTGTGGGTCGGCCGGGGATCGAACCCGGGACCTTATCCTTAAAAGGGATCTGCTCTACCAGCTGAGCTACCGACCCAAGTCAGCAATTTAAGCAGTGCAGGCAAGGTAGACAGCTTAAGCGCCCAATGTTGCCTGTTTTGCTTATTTTTCTTACTCTGCCTAAATTGCCGGTTCGTGGACTTTTGACGTTGTCAATGGTATAATAAATCAATAAAAAAATCAAGTGTTCTGTTCACATGCCATCAAGCGAATCTGTTTTAATCATTTAAAAATCTGTCACCGCCTGCAACGCTTTGCGTAGCAATGCGGGCAGGTAAATTCGTGTTTATGTTAGACAAAAAATATCTCCAAAGCGTTCGGGAAGATTTGTTGGGATATGCCGTCAAACGGCGGGATGTCATCAAGGTAGCCGGGGATGCCCAGCAAATGGCTAAAAAAGCCATTTTTGCCATGCAACGCGATGATAAGGAGGCGGCGGATCAACTCATCAAAACCGCTCTGGGTTTATTGGCGGAGCTTAATAAAAAATATAAAACGGAAAAAGATTTATTTACCGAAGGGTCGTACAGAGCCGCGTTGGAAGAATATACTGAAGCCGCGCTTTTTCGGCAGTATCTATTGAAACAGGTGATTGGAAAAATGAAAGGTTTAGAAATTGATTCTGACACTCTCGTCGGCGGGCTGTGCGATTTGCCCGGAGAACTATGCCGTTACGCCATTAAGTCGGCCACGGAGCGGGATTTCGTTGAAGTGAAAAAATGTTTTGCGACGGCCGAAGAGATTGTGGCCGAACTGGTGGATATGGATTTAACCGGCTATAACCGCCAGAAATTTGATCAAGCCAAACAAGCGCTCAATAAATTACAGCAGATTGCGTACGAGGTGAGTTTGAAAAGTTAATTACTGCTGGGATGACAACGCTATGAGTGTTTTATCAAAATTAAAATCACTTATCCATTTTCTTCTTGCTTGGGTGGCCTATTGGCGCTATGGCCGGCCGGCGCGCCAGCTCATTGTCATCGGCGTTACCGGCACCAAAGGTAAATCCACCACCTGCCGGCTCATCGCTTCGGTTTTGGAGGCCGGTGGATACAAAGTAGGCTTGCTTTCCACGGTAGAATTTCAAATTGGTGGGAAGCGCTGGCTTAATGACCAGAAAATGACCATGCTCGGCCGCGGGCAGATTCAAAAAATGCTCCGTGATATGGTGCGCGCCGGATGCCAGTACGCGGTGGTAGAAACGTCATCGGAAGGAATCCTCCAGTATCGGCATTGCGGCCTAAAGTATGATGTAGCGGTATTTACCAATCTTGGCGCCGAGCACTCCGAGCGTCATGGCGGTTTTGAAAATCTTAAAAAAGCCAAAAGCAAACTTTTCGCTTCTCTGAAAGCGCCGCGGAAACATTTGTTTGGACGGGAAGTTTCAAAAGTTATTATCGTCAACGCGGATGACGCGCAGGCCTCATTTTATCAGTCATTTTCGGCTGACGTTTATTGGGCGTATAGTTTGAAGAACGCCGCGGTGGCGCCGCCGGTAGAGCGGGCAGACGGGCGAATCTCTCAGGCGACCGACACCGGTACTATTTTTACGGCCAACGGGGAAGAATATCAGTTGAATATTGTTGGTGATTTCAATGTCAATAATGCTTTGGCCGCTATCGCTGTTGGTTATTCGCAGGGCATCGCTCCGGAAAAAATGCGCCGGGGGATTTTATTGGTGAGTACAGTGCCGGGGCGGATGGAATTTATTGAGGCCGGGCAGAATTTTAAGGCAGTGGTGGATTACGCCCATGAACCCATGAGCTACGTCGCTCTTTTTACCACTTTGCGTAGCGTTGTCACCCCCGGGAAGGGGAAAGTGATTGTGGTGATTGGCTCCGATGGCGGCGGGCGCGATACCGGCAAGCGCGGCGCAATGGGGGAGATTGCCGGTCGGCTGGCCGATTATGTTGTTGTCAGCGATGTAAATTGTTTTGATGACGATCCGCGCGAGATTGCGGAGATGCTGGCGGCGGGAGCGCGGCGGGCCGGTAAAATTGACGGTGAAAATTTATTTATTATTATTGACCGGCGCGAGGGAATTCACAAAGCTCTGTCGCTCGCCCGCCCCGGCGATATAGCGGCTGTAACAGCCAAGGGAACGGAGCCGTGGATTGCCGTCGGGCAGGGGGAAAAAATTCCCTGGGACGATCGCCAAGTAGTGCGCGAAGAAATACAAAAGTTCCTGTGAGTGGTATACTGTTTATATGATGTCAGCAAGGGAACCGCGATCCGGAAAAGGGTTTTTAGCCTCCCGGTGGTCTTTGATTGCCGGGGCGGTTGTTTTGTTTATTTTACTTGTCGCTTTCGCACGCGCGTATTATCAAAATTACCGGACGCAGGAAGAAATTCGGCGGTTAAAGGCGGAAGCTTCGCGTCTTGAGGCCAAAAAATTGGAAACGCTTGATGCCCTGCGCTATTTGCGGTCGCCGGCCTATGTGGAGGAGAAAGCGCGCACCGAGCTCAATTTGGTGAAACCGGGGGAGCGTGTAATCATAGTTCCAGGCGACGCCTCGGCGGGCGCCGGCGGTGTTGGACAGCCGCCGAAAAATATGGTAGAATCAAAAAACATTTCCAGCCCGCGCCGATGGTGGGATTATTTTTTTGGGAATTAATTTTTTAATTTTAACGCATCTGTATGTTGCCAGCCGATTTTCAGGGCGAAGGAACGGGACCAGTCGTTTCATCGCCTAGTCTGGACATTCAAAAAATAAAACGCGACAACCAAAAATTATTCTTTTTTGGCTTTGTCGGCTTCCTCGCTTTGGCGTTCATAATCGCGCTCGCCATTGCTTCGTACCGCGTTTATAGCAAAGTGGTTACCGATAATTTTACCGTTACCGTAGCGCGTATTTTACGTTTGCCGGCCATGAAAGTGAATGGTAAAATCGTTTTCTATACCGATTATGTTGCCGATTTGAAGGCTATCAGCGCTATGCGCGCTTACGATAAAACGCGCGGCGGCTCGGGCGCTTCGCTCACCGATGAGGCTATGTCCGATCAGGTGCTGTTTAGATTAGTTAATAATTTGCTGGTGGCTGGAGCCGCCCGTCAGTTTGGTTTGACAGTAGAAGATAAGGACATTGCCGAAGTAAAAAGCCAGATTTTATCCACTCAGTTTGCGAGTTTGGCCGAGGCCGATAAGGCTCTAACCGAGCGTTATGGCTGGAATTTAGCCACTTACGAAATTCGGGTTATCAGGCCATTTATTCTTCAAAATAAGTTAGCGGAGAAAATTAAGAACGATCCGGCTACTCGAGCCGCAGTTAAGGCTCAAGCCGAAACAGTGTTAGACCAGATTAAATCCGGCGATGATTTTTCCGCGTTGGCCAAACAGTATGGCCAAGATAGCACAGCGGATAAGGGCGGCGATCTGGGCTGGTTTGGCCAGGGGGAGATGGTGCCGCAGTTTGAAGCGGCGGTGTTTGCTCTCAAAAAAGGAGAATTGTCGCAAATTCTTGTGGAATCGCCATTTGGTTTCCACATTGTCCGCCTTGACGACAGAAAAACCGAGAAGGGCAAAGATGAGAAAGGCAAGACAGCAACGAAAGAGCTGGTGAAGGCCAGCCACATTTTGTTTGCTTTACCGACGCTGGATCAGTATTTGAATAAATTAGTGCGTCAGGCGGATATTCATTTGTATATCAAGATTCATGATCCATTTAAGGTTCTGCGCGATGCCGCGGTAGCCAAAATCAGCCAAGGTAAATAATGAATAAAAAAATAAGGCAGGGCGGAGTGCCCTGCTTTTTAAGCGGGATTAGTACATCGGTAGTATGCGTCCTTCCCAAGGATGAGAGGCCGGTTCGATTCCGGTATCCCGCTCAATACGAGAGACCCTCGATTTTCTTCCAAAATTTCGAAAGGTTTTTCCCACAAATATAAGTATGAATATTGACGAGTTATGTTAGTTTGGAATCATTGCTTTGATGTGGTATAGTAAAGAAGCTATTATAGACGCTTGACTTCGGCCTAAATTTGTGTCATAATCCATCGTTAATCATTGTAAAATATGTTTTTGACAAAAATGAGATTGCGGGTTAAGTGGGATCAGATTAAAAAAATGATTATAAAACCAGAGATTTTTCCCGAGGCGCTTTTTGTTTATTTTCACAAAATTCCAAATAATATTCAAGTTGAATGGTTTAGGGATGGTGATTATATTATTGGTAATGTTACCGCTGGAGATAAAAAATTTGTTACTCAAGGTTTGAATACAGATGATTTTGTTAGAATGGTTAACGAATCTTTGGTTGTTGCTTATAATATCCCTCAAAATTATATTGATTTGATTTTGAAAAATAAACCGTTTGCTCCCACGGTTGAAGAAAGAAAAAAGTTGGATGACATTTCAGTAAAGAAATCTAGTTTTGGTTCTGTAGTGAATAAAAAAGAAGGCGACTTGCAGTTAGCGTAATATGGGAGAATACGCCAATATTAAATCAAAAAAGTTTTATTGCTTATTAAAATGGATGTCAAACCACAAGAGGTTTGAAATGGTGCAGGGTGGCAAACATGCCTCAAGGGCGCATGCGATTGAAACCGGTTCTTCTTTTCCGTTGCCGCTAAGTCACAACGAAGTGAATAAGAATGTCGTAAAAGCTTTCCGTGATTGGCTTGTTGACAACAATGTTTGCACAATTAAAGAATTTGATGAACATCTTAAATAATTTTGAATTAGGCCGTCGGCCTTTTTTTAATTGTTAGGCGGCGCGCGCGTAAAAAGCGCACGAATTCGTAAATCCCGCTCCAAGATTAAAAAACAAATTTTATAATTATGCTAGTTGAATCATACTTCGTAAAAATCCAGGTGGCGGCGCCGCCGGAATTCGCGGACGCGATAAGAGAAGCGATGGGGAAAGCGGGGGCGGGCGAGCAGGGGAATTACGCCCGCTGTTCCGGCTCGTTTCGCGCCACCGGCAGATTTTTGCCTCGGGAGGGCGCGAAACCGGCGATTGGAGCGGTAGGAAAACCGGCCGTAGTTGAGGAGGAGATTATCCAGGCCATCTGCCGCCGCGACCTGGTAGAAACGGTGATTCTCGCTATTAAAAAAGTTCACCCCTACGAAGAGCCGGCGATTGACATCCTGCCTCGGTTAGAGATATCATAGGGCTCACTTCAAGCCGCCCTCTTAGTTCAGTGGCAGAACAGTGGTATCGTAAACCACAAACGTCAGTTCGATTCTGAC
>CAZHFX010000026.1:0-12609 GCA_964531745.1 uncultured Gammaproteobacteria bacterium | reverse complement strand
AAACAAAAAACCGTGCTTATGCACAGCTCATTTACACAAAAGTATTGACACACTCGCGGCACTAACTAAAAACAGCTACTGTGAGGTAGCTGTTTTTAGTTTGGTGCGTCCATTAGGAGTCGAACCTAAATTTCCGGCTTCGCAGGCCAGTGTCCTATCCATTGAACGATGGACGCGGGACAGTGAACAGGCGCTATTCTACATAAAAAAACCGCTTCGGTCAAGCGGTTTAGTGTATTTTCAAAATTCTCGCCATCCGGTCGCTCAATGGCTCGTCTTCCTGCTCCAAATCTTCAGTAATAAATTGATTCAAATAATTACGGATCGGACGCGGATCATAATCAAGCAAGGGTACCTGCAAACGGTGCTTCACAAAATTATTCAGACGAAAATAGAGCGTCTTCACTTCGGGCGGATTGTAAATAAGCCAAAAATTGGAAAGCTCGCTGTAGCGATAATATTTTTTCCCTAAAATTATTCCCGTTTCCGTTATGGCAAAATACACCTCCAGCGGCGTCTGCATTTCGTGCAAATAGAGCACGATGGCAAACAAGGCCAAAATCAGGGCGAACAAATAGTTCGCGGTGGCAATGGCATAGACCAAACAAGCAGAGCCCAGCAGGCCGGCGATAAGGTACCAGCGCCGCGAGTGCTCATACTGCTCATATTCTTTCACGAGCCACTCATACACCACTTTGCCCACCGGCGCGTTTTCCTTGGTTAAATCTTTTGGCATAGAAAAAATCGTGTGGGTAGCACTGGATTCGAACCAGTGGCCTTTGCAATGTGAATGCAACGCTCTAACCAGCTGAGCTAGCCACCCTGACGACGGGCAGGTTTGCGCCGCACATTAGTAACTGCGCGTTTATATTATAGCATAGACCCGTTCAAAAAATCAAGTTGAAATTACGCGCTGGCCGTGCTATACTGCACTCTGCGTATGTACCGCCGACCGATCAATTTACTTCATGAGACGATGGCAGACGGGCCGGAAGAGACTCCGAGCAGAAAGAAAAAAGCCTTACTTGTAATCGCTTTTTTTGTTTTGTCTCTCTCCGCCATCGGCTTCATCGCCCGCCGCCACGCGCTGGCCGATTGGCCGGCCGACGCGTCCGAATATGACAGCATTACGCTCCAACCCAAGAGCGTCGGTATTTTGGAAACGGTAAAAAACTTCATTTTCCATTCTAATTATGTTCTGCAGGGCGAGGCCGACGACCGCGTGAATATCCTTATTTTGGGAATTGGGGGTCCCGGACACGATGGGCCTTATCTCTCGGACACCAATATAATTTTGAGCTTCAAGCCCAGCACCAAAGAGGTCGCGCTTATCTCCATCCCGCGCGATTTAGGGGTGGAAATACCGCCGCATGGCTGGCGGAAAATAAATAGCGCTGACGCCTTTGGCGAATCTGAACAGCCAGGAAGCGGCGGCGACTACGCGCGCGCGATATTCGCTAAAACATTCGGCCTTACTATCCCCTACTACATTCGCGTTGATTTCGCCGCTTTCCGCGATCTGGTAGATAGTTCCGGCGGACTGACTATCAATATACCAAACGCTTTCACCGACGAGGCCTTCCCGGGGCCGAATAATTCCTACCAGACGGTGCATTTTGATGCCGGCGCGCAAACGCTAACCGGCGAACAAGCGCTGATGTACAGCCGTTCCCGCCACGGCAACAATAACGAAGGGTCGGATTTCGCCCGGGCGCGCCGCCAACAATTGGTACTCGCCGCTCTCAAAGAAAAACTGCTGTCAATCGGCACTTACAGCAACCCGACGGTATTGCAAAAAATATTTAATGCTCTTTCCAGCCACATCACTACCAATCTTAACTTCGGCCAGTTGATGTACGCGGCGAACCTGGCCAAACAAGTTTCCGCTATAGCCAAAACTCTCGTGCTTGATAATTCACCCGGCGGCTACTTGATCTCCACCACCGAAGAATCGGGCGCATTCATGCTCTCGCCGAAAACGGGAGACTTTGCTACAATCAACGCAGAGATCAAAAATATATTCAACGCGAATGATTCCGCCGCGGTCGCACCGGCCAAAAGCCGGGAATCGGCCGCCGAGACAGGCGAAACCCAGCCAGCCAACCGCAAATATAACGGAGCAATTGAGATACAAAATGGCACATGGCGCATCGGGTTAGCCACGCGATTCTATAAACAACTGAATGATCAGGGTTTTAATGTAATCGCCGTTGGCAACAGCTTAAAGAGGCCAATAGCCACCACCATGCTCTATGTCCTGCAACCGGACACACCGAAAGAAACGATAGATACGCTTAAAAACGAGCTCCGCGCGGCGGCAACAACGACTCTGCCGGAATGGTTGGGGGCAGATTACGACAACCCGGCAACCAGCGCAGACGAACGCGGCATGAAATACAACCGTGATATCGGGCTTCTGCTTATCCTCGGCAATGATTTTCCACAATAATTATCCTCGCCTATGACTAGCCCCGCAAAAATCATCAACCAAAATTTACCGACCGTAGCTTTGGTCGGACGCGTGAACGTGGGCAAATCCAGCCTCTTCAACAAAATTATTGAACAAAACTTGGCGCTGGTATCAAATATCCCCGGCACGACCCGCACCAACAACGCGGCTGTCGCCACTTGGCGCGGAAAAAATTTCCAGCTTGTAGATACCGGCGGGCTAACCTTTTCCGATGAGGTGCCGCTGGAAGATGACATCATCAAACAAACTGAATTAGCTTTGAAAGAAGCCGACCTGGTACTTTTTGTCGCTGATATTCAAACCGGCATTATGCCGCAGGAACGCGAACTAGCTAAAAGGCTCCGCAACAAACGAAAAACGATTATTCTAGTGGCCAATAAAGCCGACGCTGTTGATTTGTTCCCCCGCATTCATGACACGGAGTGGCAAAGGCTGGGGTTTGGCGAGCCCATTCCCGTTTCAGCAAGCAACGGCACCAATGTCGGCGACCTGCTTGACGCTATTTATTCGGCACTGAACAAACTCCCCCGCCGACCGAAAAAAATAAAAACCATCAAACCCATAAAAGTAGCCATCATGGGCCGGCCAAACGTCGGCAAATCAACCCTGTTCAACGCTCTCATCGGCGAAGACCGGGTAATCGTAAACCAGATGGCCCACACTACCCGCGAACCGCACGATACGCTGGTTGAGGTTGACGGCACGCATATTTTGTTCATAGACACCGCCGGCATTCGCCGCAAATCCCGCGTTTCCGGCGAGTTGGAAAAAATTGGCATTAGCAAAAGCATCGCGACCGTCAATAAATCCGATATTGTCCTTTTGGTACTAGACGCGACCGAGCCGATTAGCGACCAAGACCAACAGCTCGCCGGTTTGTTGCGCGAACACACCAGAAGCGTTATTATTGTCGTCAATAAATGGGATAAAGCGGAAGATAACAGCGATGAATTCCGCAATAAGGTTAAAAAGGATATCTACAATTCCTTCCCGCACCTAAATTTCGCGCCGATTGTGTTCGTTTCCGCCCTCTCGGAATATCGCGTGCACCAGATTTTTCCGCTCATCAAAGAGGCCTGGGCCGGACGCCAGGTGGTGATTGACGAAGCCGCGCTGAAAGATTTCCTCAAACGGACAGTCAAAAAACATCTGCCCACCAAAGACCGCGGGGTGCGCCACCCGCGCGTGATCGCGCTCCACCAGCTGGGCTACAATCCTCCGATGTTTGAAATGATCATCAAATCCAACACCTCGCTCCATATTTCCTATGTGCATTTCATAGAGCGTCATCTGCGCGAAGAATTCGGTTTTTTCGCCTCTCCGATTGTAATGAAACTTTCCAAGCTTAAACATCACACCTATACCCCTCAAGAATAATATGAAACTCGTCGTTGGCCTCGGCAACCCGGGCAAAGAATACGCGCGCACCCGCCACAATGTGGGCTGGCAGATTTTGGATTTGCTCGCCGGAGAGGAACACTGGCAAACTAGCGCCAAAGCCGGCGCGGCCTATATAAAAACCGAGCTGAATAAGACGCGCGTTGAGCTTTTGAAACCGACTGTGTTTATGAACAACTCTGGCCAGGCGGTCGCTTACGCGGTTAAAAAACATAAGCTTGCTCTCGCCAATATTATCGTTATCCATGACGACAAAGATATTCCGCTCGGCGAAACGCGCGTACAAAAAGGGCGCGGGGCGGCGGGGCACAATGGCGTGCAGTCTATCATTAGCCACCTCGGCGCCAACGATTTTTGGCGCGTCCGGGTGGGAGTCGCTCCGGTTGATCGCCCGCTTGGGAACACCGCTGATTTTGTGCTGGGCAGACTTATGAGCGCGGAGCAGAAAATTCTCAAAGACGTTTTTACCAACGTTATTAACGAAATAACCAAGCTTGTCTCAACTGACCATGCCTGAATTGACAAAAAACTGCGCGTATTATGAATCAATCAATCCACGTCGCTTTGAGTTATTTCCCTAAAATAACCTACCGGCGTTTCCGCGCGCTCACCGCCGCTTTTCCGGATCAAGACGAGGCCCTGTGGGAAGCGGAATTCAGCGACCTGGCGCGCGCCGGATTTGATGAATCCGTCGCCCAGGAATTCTTATCATGGCGCGATCGCTTTAATCGGGACGCGATGTCGCAAGAACTGTTCCGTGAAAATATTGCCGCGATCTCCATCACCGATCCAAACTACCCTCTGCTACTCAAAGAAATAAACGACCCGCCCCAAACCTTGTTTGCGCGCGGCACTTTGCCGCCCCCCGCGCGACCGGCCATTGCCATCGTCGGCACTAGAAAATGCAGCGCCTACGGCCGGGCCGCCACCGAAACACTAGCACAAGAACTCGCTCTCCAAGGAATGATTATCGTGAGCGGCCTCGCGCTCGGAATTGACGGCCTCGCTCACCGCGCCGCACTCCGCTCCGGCGGACTCACTGTCGCCGTTTTAGGAAGCGGCATCAATCGCGAGACAGTATATCCGGCCGAACACCGCCCGCTCGCTGAAGAAATTATCGCGAACGGCGGGGCGGTAATTTCCGAATATCCGCCCGGTTTTAAGCCCACGCTCTACTCCTTCCCCGCCCGCAACCGCATCATCGCCGGCCTTACTCTCGGCACGCTGGTCACCGAAGCTCCGGCAAGCTCCGGCGCCCTTATCACCGCCAAGGCGGCGCTGGATTACAACCGAGAAGTTTTTGCTGTTCCCCACCCGATTGGGGCCGAGAGCGGGGCGGGCGGCAACGCTCTCCTAAAACAAGGAGCAATTTTAACAACGAGCGCCAATGATATTTCCGAAGCGTTACAATTGCACAACCTGAAAACGATGGTAGCCGGAGAAAAAATCGCCCCGGCTAACCCGACTGAAACGCGCCTGCTCGCCATCATGAACCGCGAACCGCGGCATATTGATCTCATTATCAAAGAGAGCGGGCTCGGCAGCGCCGAGATCGGCAGCACCTTGACGCTCCTATAAATGAAAGGTAGAGTGAAAAATGTAGGAGGCATGCAATATGTCCGTACTTAAATCAACCACTAAAAAAACCGCCCTGATTACTGGAGCGACCGGCGTTCTTGGCGGGGCCATCGCCATAGCGCTCGCGAAAAACGGCTGTCAAGTAATTTTGAATTACCGCACCGATAAAGAAGCGGCGGAAAAATTGTCCAAAGCTCTGCCCGGAACAAGAATTATTCAAGCAGACGCGGCCAACGATAAAGAAGCGGCGGCGCTGTTGAAAGCCGCCGGGCCGGTGGACATTCTCATCAACACCGTCGGTAATTTTATTTATCAGCCACTGCGAAAAATTTCTAATAAAGATTTTGCCGATTGCGTCGCCAATAATCTCTTCAGCGCCTGGTACTGCATCAATTCCGCTCTCCCCGCTATGCGTAAAAAACGGTTTGGCCGGATTATCAACTTCGGTTCAGCCGGAGCGGACCAGCTTACCGCCCGGCCGCTCACCGCCCCATACTATATCGCCAAAAGCGGGCTTCTGATTCTCACCAAATCGCTGGCGCGCGAACTCGCGGGCGGCGGCATTACGGTCAATATGATATCGCCTGGCATTTTGCCGACGAGCGTGGCGCGTCCGACTGGCGCGCCAGTCGTTTCTCTTGACGATATCGTCCGAGCCGTGTTATTTTTAATTAACGACGTTGCCGGCGCCGTGAATGGCGCTAATTTGGATATCACCGCCGGCTGGCGGCCAGAATAATTTTTACTCTGCTATGGCATAAAAGATACAAAATTTATTATTGTTTCTTGTTTTTTAATAATTACTATGAAAAAATATCTCTTATTCTCAATTTTTGCGGTCATCGGCCTTCTGCTTTCGCAAATACCATTTACCTATTTAGTCGGCGCCAATGCCCGCTTCACCTTGTTTGATTTCTTCGGCCCCATTGCCGGCAGTTTCCTCGGCACACTGCCGGGCGTTCTCGCCGTTCTTCTGGTGCAGATAACCAACTGGGCTATTCATGGTTTCGCGTGGCAACCGGCCGCGATCATCCGTTTCTTCCCGATTATCGCGGCTACGCTTTACTTCGCCCGTCCGTCCAAATGGTGGCTCGCCATCCCGGGCGCCGCGATAGTCGCTTTCCTAATTCACCCCGAGGGCCGGGGAGCGGCGGCTTTCGCTCTCTATTGGCTTATTCCATTTATCGCTCATCGCGCGAGCCGCCGCTTTGTCTTCGCTAAAGCGCTGGCCGCGACTTTCATCGCTCATTCCGTCGGCGGCGCCCTGTGGATTTGGACATTCAATATGAAAGCGGCGATTTGGATGAGCCTGATTCCGGTGGTTTGGAAAGAACGCGGCTTAATGGCGCTTGGCATTACTCTGGCTTACTTTGCTTGTGAAAAACTCGTCCAAATTAGTATTGTCAAAGGCTGGATTCCACAAAATATCTTCAGGATTCATTCTTCGATGAATCCAAAATAAACAACCTAACGAGCGGTTCATTTTTCGCAACGCCAACTGTTTGAACCCGCTCAAGCGGGTGAGTTTTGGCGTAAGAAAATGAACCGCTCGTTAGGTCTACTCTAACAAATTTGAGAAGATTATTTTAATATGAATTATCAGGAAGCCTACAATTATTTACTGTCCTTAGGAAATATTTCCGGAAGAGAATATCTTAAAGACCTGCGCCATTGCGTAATATATTTAGAACGCCTCCAAAAATTACTGGATATTTTAGGCAATCCGGAGAAAAAAATCCCTCACTATATCCACGTCACGGGCACGAGCGGCAAAGGTTCGGTGTGTTTGATGTTAGACGCCATTTTACGCGCCGACCAGCGAAAAGTCGGCGTGCTTACCTCCCCCAGCCCGGACGGACTTTTGGGGCGGGCGGCCGTAGGCGGAAAAGCGATGAATAAAAAAGAGTTCGCTGAATTGATGGAAAAAATAAAAGCGGCGCTGGAAATTTTTATTCATAAAACCAATCTAGAAATCCCCTCACAATTTGAAATTCTAACCGCCATGGCCCTATTATATTTCGCCGATAAAAAAATTGACTGGGCGATAATTGAGGTGGGCTTGGGCGGGCGGTTTGATTCCACCAATGTGATACCGCGCAAAGACGTGGCGGTGATAACAAATATCGGGCTGGACCACACTGATGTGCTGGGCAATAGCAAAATAAAAATTGCTTATGAAAAAACCGGCATAATCAAACCGAGGTGCGCTGTCTTTACCAGCGAAACTGACAAAAAAATACTAAAAATAATCGCCAAAGCCTGCCGCCTGAACAAAGTTAAATTATTTCAAACCATTGAAAATGCCAAATTAAATTCCGCCGTCTGCGTGGCCGTGTCCAGACACTTGGGCATTAATGAAAATACCATCGCTAGAGGCATAAAAAAAACAAAACTGCCTATTCGTTTGGAAATTATCAGCCAAAAACCACTGATAATTTTAGACGGCGCGCACAACGAAGATAAAATGAAAACTACGACAGCCGCGGTAAAAAAAATAATGGGCGAGAAAAAAATAACTGATATTAATTTGCTGGTGGGGTTTGCGGCGAATAAAGATATTGACACAATGACAAAACAGTTGGCGGAATTACAGCCAAAAAATATCGCCTGCACCCGTTTTACCCAAAACTTTTCCAGAAAAACTGCCGACCCTCGCGATTTAAGACAGCAGCTAAAAAAACTGCTTCGGCGCTCCAACATTGAAATATTTTTGGACCCAAAGACGGCTATGGAATGGATTCGCCAAAAACAAAAAGCCGGTGATATTTTATTAGTCACCGGCTCCATGTATCTGGCGGGAGAACTGCGCGAATCTTTTAAACTTTCGCCTTAACAAACTTGGCCTTAAACTTTTCTCCGGCAGTAAGCGGTCGGCCGAAAATTTCCTGGCCAATAGCTACTTCTCTCGGAATAAACATAACCTCCTGGCTTAAATGCGGATCGCGGACTGTCCGGTTAGAAAAATCCACGCCGCTGGCCTTGCCATGCACTTTTTCCAAAAAATTTAAGATATTAAGTGTTTCCACATCCATATCTTGATCTTTTCCCGCCTCTTTTTGCGCTCGGGCAATTCTTAATTTATCAATAAATTTTTCCCTTTGCCCCACAGTTTGCCCCAACTTTTCAGAAAACACCGCTCTTAGGGGCTTTTCTTTTTCTAAATACCCAAAAACTTCCTGCCGGCGCGCGGCATTTCTTCTCTGTTCGGAAGACATGGGCGGATTGTCGTCGCGGCCGGCGCCGGCGATGTTCGCTCTTATTTCAGTTATACGTTCATCTGCCGCAGTGCGATCTGCTCGCTCTTTTTCTCTGGCTTTTTCGCCTTGTTGCACTTCAGCAAACTGCGCTTCTTCGGCCAACGCCGGGTCAACAAGCACATTTTCTGCACCCTCCGGAGTTTCCACGGCCGGGCCTATTACCTCTGTTCTGGCCTCCGCTGGATCTGGCCGCGCGCCCCCTTCCCTGGATGTTGCCATATAATTTTGGTTGAAAATTAATTAATGCCGCTTTTGGCTGAAACTGGCTAAAAACTGTTTAACACTACAAGTCTATTATACCACAAATTGACACTTTTGTCAAAATCATATACCATTTATGGCATAAATTAGCTAATTTATGCGATTTTTATGAGCTCTCTAGTTATCGTGGAATCACCGACCAAAGCCAAAACCATCTCTAAATTCATCGGTAAGAACTATGTTGTCAAATCTTCTTTCGGCCATCTGCGCGACCTGCCCAAAAGCAAAATCGGCGTTGACGTAGAGAATGGTTTTGTCCCCACTTATGTGGTGAGCAAAGACAAAAGCAAAACGGTCAAAGAACTCAAAGACGCGGCCAAGGTAGCCGACCATATCCTGTTCGCGACTGATCAAGACCGCGAGGGCGAGGCCATCTCCTGGCACCTTGCCCAAATTCTCAATATTGACCCGGAGAAAGCCGAGCGCATCACCTTCCATGAAGTTACCAAGCCCGCTCTGGAAGAAGCGCTGGCCCACCCGCGGCGCCTGGATATGAAAATGGTGGATGCCCAGCAAGCGCGCCGCGTGCTGGATCGCCTGGTCGGCTACAACCTGTCGCCATTTCTTTGGCGCAAAGTAACCAAGGGTTTGTCGGCCGGCCGCGTGCAGTCGGTGGCCGTTCGCCTAATTGTGGAACGCGAACGGGAAATCCAGGCTTTCAAAAGCGAAGAATACTGGAGCATTGATGGCCTGTTTGCCCCTCTCCAAAAAGGAAAGCCGGACAAGGGCCGGGCTTTTCTGGCCCGCCTCATAACCACTCCCGATAAAAAACTGGACAAGCTTGATTTGAACAACCAAAAAATGGTGGATGTCATCATCAAAGACCTGGCCGGCGCGACCTACACGATTGAAAATGTGGAAAGCAAAAAAACATCCCGCACGCCGCCGCCGCCGTTCACCACCTCCAGTCTCCAGCAGGAGGCCAACCATGCGCTGGGATTTTCCGCCAAACAAACGATGCGCCTCGCCCAACAGCTCTACGAGGGTGTGCCTCTCGGCCAGGGCGGCCAAGTCGGCCTCATCACCTACATGCGCACCGACGCGGTGAATTTGTCAGAAAAATTTTTGGGCGAGGCGCGCGATGTTATTGAAAAAAACTTTGGCAAAAATTACGCTCTTGCCGCGCCGAGATTTTACAAAAATAAAAATAAAAATGCCCAAGAAGCGCACGAAGCTATCCGCCCCACCGAAGCGGCGCGCGCGCCGGAGGCAGTGAGAGCTCATCTAGAGCCGGCGCAATTCAAATTATACGATTTAATCTGGCGCCGGGCGGTCGCTACCCAAATGGCCGCGGCGGAAATAAATTCCGCTACAATTGATTTGATAAGCGCCAACAAATATGGCTTCCACGCTACCGGCCAAACAGTCATTTTTAACGGTTTTCTGGCGCTTTACCCCGATAAGGCGAAAGAATCAGCCCTGCCGGCGCTGACTGTCGGCGAAAACGCCGAGAACCTTGAGCTAAAACCGGAACAACACTTCACCGAGCCGCCGCCGCGCTACTCCGACGCCACCCTGGTCAAAACGCTGGAAGAATACGGCATCGGCCGGCCTTCCACCTATGCTCCGACCATCGCGACCATTGAAGACCGCGGCTATGTGGAGCGCAACGACCAGAAAAAATTACAACCGAAAGAAATCGCCTTTTTGGTAAACGACCTGCTGGTGGAACATTTCCCCAAAATAGTGGACTATGAATTTACCGCGCAAATGGAAGAAAATTTAGATGCCATAGCACGCGGTGAAAAAGACTGGCAGCCAATCATTGCCACTTTCTACCATCCTTTCAAAGAAAACCTTGACCAAAAGGACGCCGAATTAAGCAAGAAAGCCCTCACGGAGGAAAAAACTGACGAAGTCTGCCCGAATTGCGGCAAACCAATGGTAATAAAGCTCGGACGGTTTGGCAAATTTTTAGCCTGCACCGGCTACCCGGAATGTAAAACCACCAAGCCGCTGCCGGGAGAAGAACCCGGCCCGGGGGCCACCGAGCCCACCAACGAAGTCTGCGAAAAATGCCAGTCGCCGATGCTCCGCCGCATGGGACGCTACGGGCCATTTCTTGGTTGTTCCGCCTATCCCAAATGTAAAAATATTAAAAATATTGAAATCAAAGTCAATTTGAAATGTCCCGGTTGCGGAGAAGGCGATATCGTGGAGAAACGCAGTAAGCGCGGTAAAATTTTCTTCGCCTGCAACCGCTACCCGGACTGCGCTTACGCCCTGTGGGACAAACCGACCGGTGAATTCTGCCCCGAGTGTAAACAACCGCTCGTCTACAAGGGGAAAAAGATCGCCTGCAGTAACAAAGAATGCTCGTACCAAGCACCATCGCCCTAACACAAAAAATTCTCTAGCATCTTTGGGCGGCGGTTGCCAAAGGCCGATAAACTGCTTATAATCCACTATAGAGAGGACTGGCGCTTAATATGCCCTATTCTATTACCATCCCAACCACCATAACGATTGAGGACGTGGCGGCGCTGGTGCGCAAATACGCGCATCGCGCTGATCTTGACATGGTCTGGCTCGCTTATGATGTCGCTAATCGAGCCCACACCGGGCAAAACCGGCAGTCCGGCGAACCCTATATCGTCCACCCGCTCGCGGCGGCCTATATTTTAGCCGGCATGCGCATTGATGTTTCCATTATCGTGGCGGCGCTTCTGCATGACGTGCCGGAAGATACGACCGTAACGCTGGAGGCGATTGAAAATGATTTTGGGCCGGATGTGGCCGGAATGGTGCGCGGCATCACCAAACTCGGCAAGCTCAAATACCGCGGCGCGGAACGCTACATTGAAAATCTGCGCAAAATGTTCGTCGCGATGGCGGAAGACGTGCGGGTAATGATTATCAAGTTCGCCGATCGCACCCACAATTTAACCACCCTCGGGGCACTCGAAGAAAAAAAACGCTATCGCATCGCGCTGGAGAGTTTGGAAATTTATGCCCCCATCGCCCACCGCCTGGGTATGGGTGAATTCAAGGGGTTGCTGGAAGATTTGTCTTTTCCCTATGTGTACCCAAAAGATTGCGAAAAAACCAGAGCTCTGCGCGATAAGCTGTTTATTGACGCAGAAAATTACATTGATAAAACTTTAAAAATTATCCGAGCCGAATTAAAAGAAGCTGGCATCCACTACCTCGACGCTCACGGACGCAAAAAACAATTGTACAGTTTTTATCAAAAACTCATCAAAAAAAATTGGGAGACCGATAAAATTTACGATATCATGGCACTTAGAATTATCGTTGATGATATTGCTGATTGTTACGCCACTCTTGGCATCATCCACAAAATTTGGCGACCGCTTAAGGGGCGCATTAAAGATTATATCGCCCAGCCCAAACCAAACGGCTACCAGTCGCTCCATACCACCATCTTCGGCCCCGATGGCAACATCATTGAATTCCAAATCCGCACCCGCGATATGCACTATGAAGCCGAGTTCGGCGTGGCGGCGCATTGGCACTATGATGAACGCGGCGTCAAACTGCCGGCCAAAAATATTATCTGGGCCAAAGAGCTGGCGCAAATCCAAAAAGACATTCTTGTTAATTTATCCGATCTAGAGACGCTCAAAGTGGATTTTTTCCGAAACAGAATCTTTGCCTTTACCCCGAAAGGCGACGTCATTGACC
>CAZHFX010000025.1:0-15007 GCA_964531745.1 uncultured Gammaproteobacteria bacterium | reverse complement strand
GGTTTTTGGATTATTTTGTGGCTGATCGTTCTACTCGCCGCGCTGATGCTTTTGGTTTTCAAGAAAAAGAAGTGGCTGTAAGCCTATGAGATTATCTCTCCCCAAACCCCATCCTTTAGCGATTATTTACGAAGATAATATCCTGTACGCCTGTCTGGCGAATTTTCCCGTGGTCAAGGGGCACACAATGGTGGTCTGGAAAAAACATGTATCAGATTTGCATTTGCTGGAAAAAAGAGAATATGAATATCTCATGGACAAAGTGGATGAGGTGCGCTCGGCTTTGTTAAAAACACTGGGTATTAAAAAAGTCTATTTGGTTTATATGGATGAGGCCAAGCATGTGCATTGGCATTTGGTGCCCCGCTATAATGAGCAGGGTTATTTTTTTGTAACACGCGTTCCGTCTTTTGTATCTTCAACTGTGTAACCTTGAGCCTCCAGCTCCCGGCGCAGGCGGTCGCTTTCGGCGAAGTTTTTGGCGGCGCGAGCCAGGTCGCGCGCGTTAATTATTTTTTCTACAGCGCCGGGGAGTTTCTCTTTTTTTTCTTTGAGATGTTTTTTAATTTCTAGCCCCAGCACTTCATCAAACTCCAAGAGAGTTTTTTGGTCAATTGTTTTTTCTTTGAGCGCTTTCCAAACTAGAGCAAGGGCGGCCGGGATATCTAGGTCGGAGTTGATGGCCGAAGAAAATTGTTGTTTGATAAGAGAGGGATTCTTCCCCCGTGAAGGCGGGGTCAGAATGACAGTTGGGGCGAGCGAGCGAGCCATATTATAGAGGTGTTCCAAACCGTTCTCGGCGGCTTTGAGCGCTTCCCAGCTAAATGTAAGTTGTTTGCGGTAATGCGTTTGCAGTAAAAAATAGCGATAGGCCAGCGGGTTAATGCCACGGTCTTTAATCGTTTGCAAGGTAATAAAATTTTCACCGGATTTGGCCATCTTGTCTGCGCCGATGAGCAAAAATTCGCCGTGCATCCAGATATTTGCGAGTGGCTTGCCTTCAGCGGCTTCGCTTTGGGCGATTTCGTTGGTGTGGTGCACGGGCACATGGTCAATGCCGCCGCAGTGTATATCAAACGGTTGTCCCAAATATTTTACTGCCATGGCCGAACATTCAATATGCCAGCCCGGAAAACCGACTCCCCACGGGCTGGGCCATTCCATTTGGCGCTTCTCGTCAACAGGCGAGAATTTCCACAGCGCAAAGTCGGTTGGATTTTTTTTGTCGCCGATCGCCACCCGCGCGCCGGCTTTCAGTTCCTGATTTTTTAAATTGGCCAGTTTGCCGTAGTCGGGGAGTTTAGATGTATCAAAATAAACGCCGTCCGCGGTTTGGTAGGTAAAACCTTTTTTTTCTAGTTTTTGTACCAGCTTTGTTTGCTCTTTAATATGGTTGGTGGCTTGGCACCAAATGTTCGGTTCTTCAATATTTAGAGCGGCGAGGTCTTGTTTGAAGGCTTTGGTATAAAATTTGGCGATTTCCCAAGCGGTCTTGCCTTCGCGTTTGGCGCCTTTTTCCATTTTGTCCTCGCCCTCGTCCGCGTCGCTCACGAGGTGCCCAACGTCGGTGATGTTCATCGCGTGTTTTACTTTGAGACCGTTGTGGGTAAGCGTTCGTTTCAGGATATCTTCAAAAATGTAGGTGCGCAGGTTGCCGATGTGAGCGTAGTTATACACAGTGGGGCCGCAAGTATAGAGGCCGACGCGTCTCTTTTTAAGAGGTCTTAATTCTTCGGTTTGTCGGGTAAGCGTGTTGTAGAGTTTGATTGTCATAAAATTGTCATCCTGAATCCGCCTCAGGCGGATGAAGGATCTTCAAAATTGCGTCGCCAACCGTGTGCTACGGGGCATAAGCGGAAGATTCTTCGCTCCGCTCAGAATGACAGTATAGTAACCTATTTTTCAACAGTTATCAACAGTTCATATACGGCGCGGCTGTTTTTTGCTATACTGTAATCAGCTAACAATGACTTATGTTTGGTTTTGGAAAAATAAAATCGTATCTCGGCGTAGACCTGGGCGCTGGCGGGGTGAAACTGGTTGAATTGCGGGAAGAAAAAAAGCGCCCGGTCCTTTTTACCTATGGCCTTACCACTGGCGCGCAAAACGTTCACCGTTTGCTAGACAAAAAAGAACTGACGGCGGTTGAATTGGCGGCCGGGGCAAATGATGGCCAAAAAGAAGGGACGGCGGGCGGCGCCAGTAGCCCGATGTTAATGGCAGACGATAAGCAAGCGGAGCGCTACGCGGGTATTATTCGTTCGGTGTGCGCTGAAGCGAAAGTGAAAACGAAAATGGCGGTCGCCAGTTTGCCGGTGTCGGCCGTATTTCACGCCATCGTGACTCTTCCTTTGGTAAAAAAAGAGGAGTTCAACCGGATTCTGCGGGCCGAAGTGAAAAAGCTTTTGCCTTATCCTCTGGAAGAGATGGTGCTGGATTCGCAAATTATCCCGGGGGCTCCGGGGGCGGCGAGCCAAAAAGTGCTGGTGAACGCCGTCCCGCGCGCTTTGGTGGTTTTTTATACCAAGATATTCAAACTGGCCGGTCTCAATCTAGAGTCGCTTGAACCGGAGTCGGTCGCTCTTTCTCGTTCGCTCATCGGCCGCGACACCGCCACCACCATGCTCGTTGATATCGGCGCCGAGCGCACTAATTTTTTTATTATTGATCAGGCTGTTCCAATCACTCACCACAGTTTGGAGATGGGCGGCGCGCGCATCAACGCCGTGCTGGAGCGATTGCTTGGAATAGAGCCGGGGATTACCGAACAGCTCAAGCGTGATGTCTTCACACACCTAATTGAAGGCGGCGATGGCGGCGATGGCCTTCTGCCGCGCGCCAAGTTTTTGGAGTTTTTTAATTCTGTCGTTGATCCGATTTTGAAAGAGATAGAATATAGTTTAGAAATGTTCCTTCGCCAAAGCGATAACCAGAATAAACGCCCGGAAAAGGTGATTTTAACCGGCGGCGGCGCCTTGTTCCCGTATTTGGCCGAAGAAATTGCCGGCCGATTCAAGGTAAAATGCTACATTGGCGATCCCTGGGGGCGGGTGGTGTATCAAGACGGTCTGCGGCCGATTTTGCGTTCCATCGCTCCGCGTTTGGCGGTTTCTATTGGCCTGGCTTTACGTAATGTGGTATACTAATAAATAGGCGTTGTTCATTGCTATTTGTTAATTTTTAGTATGGAAAATAAAATGGTGTATGTGCTCTTGGTGGAGGACGACGTTTTTCTCGCCGGCATCTACCAGAAGAAGTTTGAAATGGAGGGGTACAAAATTTCCATCGCCGAAAATGGAGAAAAAGGTTTGGCCGACGCCAAGAAAAAGAAACCGGATATTATTTTGCTTGATATTTTGTTGCCCAAAATGGACGGTTTTACCGTGCTCAAAAATCTTAAAGCCGATGCCTCTACCAAAGATATACCGGTAATTCTTTTAACTAATCTCGGCCAGAAAGATGACGTGGAAAAGGGTTTAGAGGCGGGAGCGTCAGATTATCTCATTAAAGCCCACTTTAAACCATCAGAGATTGTTGAAAAAGTTAAAAAAGTCTTGCACCTCTAAATCGCGGTATGCCAGTTATCCAGTGGAAAAGTTATCATATCTGCATGTGGAAGGGGGTGAATATATGAAAAGACAAGGTTTTACGTTGATTGAATTATTGGTGGTTATAGCCATCATCGGTTTGTTATCAACCTTGGCTGTCGTCGCTCTCGGTTCAGCTCGGGTGAAAGCGCGCGACTCCAAAAGATTATCCGATTTGAAACAGCTTCAGACCGCGCTGGAACTCTACTACACCGATCAAAACGCTTACCCGACGGGTAGCGCTATTAACCTCGGAGACACCGACCATGCTTGTTTGAACGCGAGCGGTTGGCAGACTGTTGGTTGCGCGAACGCCTATATGGGGCAGGTTCCAACCGATCCGAGCGGCACCGCCGCGACTCCAAAATACTATACTTACACCACCGCTTCAAGTTCATACTCGGTGGCGGCGACTTTGGAAGGCACGGTTAATAATTTAAGCGCCGGCATTTCTCTGACTCCAGCTGGAATCGCTGACTAGTTTCTATTTTCTATAGAAAAGATAAAGAATCCTTTCGGCTCGGCCGGAAGGATTTTTTAATTGTTTTTTCCGAGCAATTATGCTACAATTTGTGTTAGATTAAATTTATGCGGAGTTTGCCAATGGTCAGAAAGACCAACTAAAAATATGTTTATAATATCCGCAGATTGGTTTTGGTACGGTCTTGTTTTGGCGGCGGGGCTGATACTGGGCAGTTACCTAAATTCTTGGATGTGGCGCGTTCATGAAGGGCGCTGGCAGTTCAAACCCCGTTTTCCGGGGGGCGAAGGCGCTCAACCGTCGACTATAGCGAGAATCGGGGGGAGAAGCGTTTGCATACATTGCCAGAGGGTTTTAGCTTGGTTTGAAAATATTCCGCTCGGCAGTTTTTTGGTTTTTCGCGGCCGGTGCCGCACCTGCCGGCGGGCGATACCGCTTGATTATTTTTTGGTTGAGCTCGCCGCCGCTTTGCTTTTTGTCGGTATAACCTACTACCATCTGCATTTGCCGGCATTTAGTCCGTGGCATTTTTTTCGTGATATTTTTTTCAGCGCGCTTCTCGTCGTCGTTTTCGTCTACGATTTGAAATACTATATAATTTTACCAAGCTTAACTTTGGCGGGGACGACTATTGCAATATTTTTTAATATCCAGTATTCAACAGTAGGTATTAAATATTGGATATTGGGTGCGATTGTTGGAGGAGGATTTTTCGCCTTGCAGTACTTAATTTCCAGCGGCCGCTGGATTGGCGCGGGGGATATTTATCTAGGGGTGATGATGGGGGCGCTCTTGGGCTGGCCGGTTATTTTAGTGGCGTTTTTTGCCGCCTATATTCTCGGCGCGCTCGCGGCCGTTCCGTTGCTTGTCTTTAAGAAAAAGGGCCTAAAATCAGAAGTGCCGCTGGGTACATTTTTGGCGGTGGGAACGTTCATCGCGATGTTTTGGGGGAATAATGCAATACAATGGTATTGGAGTTTGATTAGGTAACGGAGAATGGCCAAATGGCTAAATAGTATGGCAGTTTTAAAAAAATTTAAAGATAAAGTTGAGCGGTTGCGGGCGCAGATAGACGATCTGCGCTATCGCTACCATGTCTTGAATGACCCGGAGGTGACGGACGCCATGTACGACGGGCTGATGGACGAGTTGCGCAAAATTGAAGCCGCGCATCCGGAGCTGATAACGTCCGACAGCCCGACCCAGCGCGTGGCCGGCAAGCCGGCGGAAAAATTTGCCAAGGTGCGGCACACGGTAACGCAGTGGTCGTTTAATGACGCCTTTGAAGAAAAAGATATCGCGGATTGGGAAGAGCGGATTTTAAAAATACTTGAGAAAGAGCTTGGTTCTCGCCCGGAAGACATTTCGTATGCGTGTGAGCTGAAGATTGACGGCCTCCACATGGTGCTCGCTTACGAGAAAGGCCGGCTGAAAACGGCAGCCACGCGCGGGGACGGCACGGTTGGCGAAAATGTTACTCAAAATATTAAGACTATTCACAGCGTGCCCCTCAAGCTCGCTGAGCCGATTGATCTCATTGCTGAGGGCGAAGTCTGGTTGTCAAGCGAGATGTTGAAGAAAATTAATGAGGTTCGGGAAAAACCCGGCGAGCCGCTGTTCGCCAATCCGCGCAACGCCGCCGCCGGTACCATCCGCCAGCTGGATTCCAAAATTGTTGCTGAACGCAATTTGTCTTTGACTGCCTACGATATTTCTTCCGGCAATTCCCCGCTCACCCAAGAAGAGGAATTGATTGAGTTAAAAAAAATGGGTTTTAAAACTGACACTCATTGGCAGGTTTGTAAAAATTTGGCGGAAATTTTTCAATTTTATCATCAAATAAAGAAACAGCGCGGCTCGTTTCCGTTTTGGATTGATGGCATTGTGATAAAAGTGAATCAGAAAAAATATCAAAACGCTTTGGGTTTCACCGGCAAAGCGCCGCGCTGGGCGATTGCTTTCAAATTTCCGGCCGAGCAGGGGACGACTAAAATTAGAGAGGTGCATTGGCAAGTGGGGCGCACCGGAGCCCTGACGCCGGTGGCGCAGATGGAACCGGTTAAGTTGGCCGGTACCACCGTAACGCACGCCACCCTGCATAATTTTGACGAAATCACGCGCTTGGGAGTAAAAATCGGCGATACCGTCGTGGTGGAGAAAGCCGGCGATATTATTCCCAAAGTGATTAGAGTATTGGATAAAATGCGCGCCGGCGCGGAAAAAGAGATAAAAAAACCGGCCAAATGTCCGGTGTGCGGGGGGGCGGTGGGGAAAAAAGGCCAACCGTCAGCTGTCATCCTGAGTGAAACGAAGGATCCCTTAAACTCAAAAATAAGGGATTCTTCGGCTACGCCTCAGAATGACAAGGCCAAACCGGACAGTGTATCAGTGGCGCTGTACTGTCTGAACAAAAATTGTTTTGCCAGGGAGCTGGAGCTAATTATCCACTTCGTTTCCAAATCCGCTTTTGACATTGATCATGTGGGAGAAAAAATTGTGGAGCAGTTGGTCGGCGCCGGGTTAATTGAAGATGCGGCTGGCTTGTTTGCTCTTACTGTTGATGATTTGACGCCGTTGGAACGGTTCGCGGATAAGTCCGCCCGGAATTTAGTGGCGGCGGCGCAAGGCGCGAAAGAAATTACCTTCGCGCGCTTTATCAACGCTCTCGGAATTGGCAATGTCGGCGAGGAAACTGCCGAGGTTCTGGCTGAATATTTTGGCACACTGGAGAAATTACAATACGCCACCACTGAACAGCTTTATAAAATAAACGGCGTAGGTGAAAAAGTGGCGCGGTCAATTTTAGAATATTTTGCGAATGAAAAGAATAGAAAGTTTGTAGAAAAATTATTATCCAATGGCGTCAAAATCACCAATCATAAATCACCAATCATAAATCAAAAATTATCCGGCCAAACGTTTGTATTGACGGGGACGCTAAGCGCGATGAGCCGCGATGAGGCGAAGGCAAAATTGAAATCCTTGGGGGCGGAGGTGGCAGAGTCGGTGAGCAAGAAAACTACGGCGGTGATCGTCGGCAGTGAGGCGGGGAGCAAGCTCGCCAAAGCGGAGAAATTGGGGGTACGGGTACTGGGCGAAACCGAATTTTTAGGACTTCTTAAAACGTGATATACTGATAGTCTATGTTTCGTTACATCCGTTGGTTTAAGGATCTGACAATTAAAGATATTCCTTTGGTTGGAGGGAAAAATGCCAGCTTGGGAGAAATGTACTCCAAACTGACCAAAAAGGGCGTACCAGTGCCCAATGGTTTCGCGTTGACGGCCGAGGCTTATTGGGCTTTTATCAAAGATAATAAGCTGGACAAGCAGATTAAAGCCGCGGTCAAGGATTTGGATGTAAAAAATATAAAATTTTTAAGCAAAGCTGGGTTGAAAATACGCGGCTTGATTTTGAATGCCAGTCTTCCAAAAGAGGTGGAAACGGAAGTGATTAAGGCGTACCGGGAGTTGAGTAAGACAGCGACCACTCACCCAGCGTCCCTCTCCCGCGGGGAGAGGGCGGGGATGGGCGTGGCCGTGCGGAGTTCCGCCACCGCCGAAGATTTGCCGGACGCCTCTTTTGCCGGCCAGCAGGAGAGCTATTTGAACGTGCGCGGCGAAAGTGATTTGCTCCTGGCTGTACAAAAATGTATTGCCTCGCTTTTTACCGATCGGGCGATTTCTTATCGCGAAGCCAAAGGTTTTGACCATCTGGCCGTCGCGCTGTCGGTCGGCATCCAGCAAATGGTGCGTTCGGATTTGGCTTCAGCGGGCGTGATGTTCACTTTAGACACCGAATCTGGCTTCAATGGCGTGGTGCTTATCAACGGCGCTTATGGTCTCGGCGAGTACGTCGTGAAAGGCCGCGTGACGCCGGATCAGTTTTTTGTCCACAAAGAAGGCGTGAATAATGGGTTTAAGTCCATCATCAGCCGCCGTCTGGGGAGCAAAGAAGTGAAATTAGTCTATGGCCATCCGCCAACTGGCGGAGGCACCAAGCAGGAAAAAGTGCCGGCGCTGGATCAGCGTAAATATTGTTTGACTGATGATGAGATTATTCAGCTCGCCAAGTGGGGCATAAAAATTGAGGAGCATTATGGTCATCCGATGGATATTGAGTGGGCCAAGGACGGCGCCACCAACAAATTATTTATCGTGCAGGCCCGTTCCGAGACCGTCAAGTCACGCGCGCCGCTGAATGTAATGGAAACCTATCGCCTCAATAAGCGCGGCAAAGTAATTTTGGAAGGCGTGAGCGTGGGGCAGAAAATCGGGCAGGGATGCGCGCGCGTTATCAATAATCCGTCGCAGATGAGAGAATTCAAGGCGGGCGAAGTTTTAGTAACGAGTCTCACCGACCCCGATTGGGAGCCGGTGATGCGCATCGCGGGCGCGATTGTCACTGAACAAGGCGGAAAAACTTCGCATGCCGCCATTGTTTCGCGCGAGCTGGGCATTCCGTGTCTGGTCGGCGCCAAAAAAGCCCGCCAGCTGGTGAAGCCGGGCGAAGAAGTCACGGTATCTTGCGCCGAAGGCGAGGCCGGTTATCTCTACCACGGTCTTTTGCCGTTTGAAGTGGAAAAAGTTGAATTGAAAAAGCTGGAGCCGATCAAAACCGAAATTATGATGAACATCGGCAATCCGGATCGCGCTTTTGATTTATCGTTTATTCCGAACGATGGCGTCGGTTTGGCGCGCGAAGAATTTATTTTTACCAATTTTATCAAAGTGCACCCGCTGGCTTGTGTGCATTATCGGGATATTAAAGATAAGAAAGTTAAGAAGCAAATCAATGAATTAACTTTGGGCTATAAAGATAAAACTAAATATGTAGTGGATAAGCTGGCCGAAGGCATCGCCCTTATTGCTGCCGCTTTTCAGGGGAAAGACGTGATTGTTCGTTTGTCGGATTTCAAAACCAATGAATACGCCGCGCTCATCGGCGGCGCCAATTACGAGCCAAAGGAAGAAAACCCGATGCTCGGCTGGCGGGGCGCGTCGCGTTATTATGACGCCAAGTTTAGGCCCGCTTTCAAATTGGAATGTGACGCTATCAAAAAAGTGCGCGAAGAATGGGGATTGAAAAATGTCATTGTGATGGTGCCGTTTTGCCGCACGGTGGAAGAAGGCCGGAAAGTGTTGGCCACTATGAAAGAGTTCGGGCTGGAACGCGGCCAGAGAGGCCTGCAAGTGTATGTGATGTGCGAAATTCCGGCTAATGCCATTTTGGCGAAAGAGTTTAGCGAAATTTTTGACGGGTTTAGCATTGGAAGCAACGATTTGACCCAGTTCACGCTTGGAGTTGACCGCGATTCGGCGCTCGTCAGCCAGATATATGACGAAAATAATTTGGCGGTGAAAAAACTTATCCGCGAAGTGATTCAGACCGCCCACCGATACAATCGCAAAGTAGGTATTTGCGGCCAGGCGCCGAGCGACTATCCGGAGTTTGCCGAATTTTTGGTACAAGAGGGAATAGACAGTATTTCCTTAAACCCAGACACGGTGCTCAAAACCAGAGCGCGTATCGCCGCCATGGAGAAAAAAGTGGGCGTGCGCGCTGCCGCCAAACCAATGCCGGCGGTAGTCAAAACCGCTTCGTTCGTCGGGGTGGTATTTCTCTCTTTGGTGCTGGCCGGCTTCTCTTGTCAGACTATTAGCGACCGTGAAGCGCAAAAGCAAATAAAACAGCAGGTTGAAGAACAATCATTGCTCGTCAAGCATCAAATTCGTCAGGAATTACAGGCCAAAATGGAAGCAGACAAGAAAAAAGAGCGCGCGGTTTACAATGAATCCGGTTTTGCGGAATTCTCCCTGAATTATCCGCGCGGTTGGGAGGTAAGGAGGTGGGGCAACGGCGTGGAGTTTAGCGGCGCCGATGGAGAATTTTTTAAGGTGGTGCGGCAAGGCGAAGTAGCCGCTCCGGTCGTTGAAAATCTTACCACTTCTTTGCGTTGGGGTTTTCCGGCCAAGGAATTTATCACCAATAAAGACGGCCAAAAAGTAAAAATGATAGAAATTTTTCCCACCGGGTTCAGAAAGAAGATGCCGGAGTTTGTTCTGCAGGGCAGCTCGCGGTATTTTGATGAGATTTTGGGAAGCATTAAAGAATTCAGCGGCAAGTAATACGAATCTTCCCCTTCGGGAGGATTTGTTAGTTTATAAATTCCGATAAATATCATGTTTGCCGATGGAGATAAACAGAATATCGCCATTGGGCTCGCGTTCAAAAATTATCCGATAACCGCTACTGATGTAAATTGACCACAGCCCTTTAAGTTTGCCCTGCAGGCCGTGCAGTCTAAGGGAAGGGTGCAAAGGATTGGCCTTAAAAATGTTTTCTTTTTTAACGGCAAAGAAAGGCTTAATATTTGTCTCATATGGTTATTGGTTAATTAAGATATCTTATATTGTATTACACTTGTAATACAATGTCAACGTTTGGCTGTGTGTATGTGGGGGTGGCGCGAAACGCGCGCGGCGATTGACAAACGATTGACTTTGTTATACAATTTACCAATAAATTTTGGGTCGGTAGATCAACTTGGTTAGATCGCTTCCCTGTCACGGAAGAGGTTGCGGGTTCGAGTCCCGCCCGACCCGCCAAAAGTTTGTGCCGGCCAAAGAGAAAACAATCCATTGTTTTCTCTTTGGCCGGTTGCGCAAACAGCGCAACCACACCGACGCTGGCCGACGTCGCAGAGAATCGGAGGAAACCAAATGGTGCTCCGTCAGTTCGGAAAAATTTTAGTCCGCGTGGACGACCTGTCGCCCGAGGAAAGGACACTCCTGGAGGAGAGCAACCGTTCTAAAAAACAAAAAAAGGCCCTGGAAGTGCTCGGCAATAGGCAAGAAGCGAAGGAGGGGGCGCTTCCACCACATGCCAAACACTCTCAAGGTCTTTATGGTAGGGTGATTATAACAGATTTTTTTTGCCTGTCAACAACTGGTGATGTGGATAATCTTAGCGGGCAGTTTCCACGATTTTTTTGAACAAAGCCGGGTATTTTTGGGCGATGGTGGAGAGGACTTTGCGGTCTAAGCCAATCTGTTTTTTCTTCAAGAGTCCAATCAACTGGCTGTAACTCAAACCCAAATCGCGCACGGCGGCGTTGATGCGCACGTTCCATAATTGGCGGCTGGAGCGTTTCTTGGCGCGACGGCTGGCGAAAGCGTATTGTCCGGCTTTCATCTTGGCCACTTTAGCCACTTTAATTTTTGATTTGCGCCCCCATTTGTAGCCTTTGGTATGTTTGAGAATGCCGCGGCGGCGTTTGGCGTGGAGCAGCCCACCTTTAATGCGTGTCATATCAACAAAGTGTTAAGTAAGTATTAATTAGGAATTTGGCAAATTTATTTGCATAATGCGGTTGAGCCGCGCGCTCATCACCACGTCAGATTTTTTGTTCCGGCCGGTCTTGCCGCTTTCGCGGGCGTTGAAATGGTTTTGTCCGGCAGTACGCTTCATGATTTTTCCGGTTTTGGTTCTCTTGTACCGTTTGTCGGTGGCTTGGTGGGTTTTTAGTTTGGGCATACATTTATTTAACAATTTAGCAATTTAGCAATTTAACCTCGTTACGTTTGCGGAGAGACTGTTAAACTGTTAAATTGTCAAACTGTTGCCATTTGTATATTAAGATTTCGCGATAATTGTCGTCACCTTGTTCGCTTGTTTTTCCGGAGCCTGTTCGGAGCGCACTGGCATCGCGCGGTTCACGTCCTCCACGAATTTTTTAATCATTTCAAAGGCCATGCCCGCCTGCTGATTTTCTCGGCCGCGTAAAATTATTTCCACCTTTACTTTGTTGCCGTCATTTAAAAATTTCATCGCCTGGGTTTTGCGGATTTCCAGATCATGCGCCCCGATGCGCAGTGACAACCGTACGCCTTTTATTTCCACCACATGCTGGTGCGCTTTGGCGATGCGCGCTTCTTTTTCCTGCGTGTAGCGGAATTGGCCAAAGTCAATGATTTTGGCGACCGGCGGGGTGGATTTGGGATTTATTTCCACCAGATCAATTCCCTGTTCTTGAGCCAAAGCCAGGGCCGCGCTCGTTTTCATGACACCCAAATTGGCGCCCGTTTTGTCCAGCACCAACACTTCCGGAGAAACGATGCCCAAGTTAAAGCGGTAGGCTTTCTTTGGCTCTTCTTTTTTATGGCGGTGGGTAATTCTCATAATTTTAAGTGGAAGTGGCGAGAGTTGAACTCGCGTCCAAGAAAGATAACCTTAACTATCTCCATACACAGTTCACTTTGGTATTTCAATTGCTGGTCTGAAAGTGAACAAAATGCCAGCAACCTAGCTTAAGGGGTTTCACGAGCCAGTCTGTAAGCTCAGCTGTATCGCTACACTTCGTGGGTTACACCGAGGTCGCACTACGAAGTCTTATGCGTTCGATGGGTAACGACCGTCTCGCGCCTACGCTCCGAAGAGCTTCGGACGGGGAACTAGGCCATTGCCGGAGCAAAAGCAAAGACGTTTGCCAAGTTGGCAACGCTGGCTTTTACTTTGGATAACAAGTTTGCACTTATTATGGTGTCCATACTATTTGCGTGGCTATGGACAGCCACGGTATGCAAGTTAAGGGAAGCTAACCTGTCGAAACCGGTCACTCCCAGATAAGCAGCTTAAGCAAGGTAAGCAACTTAAGCAGATTAAGCAATCAGTTGCTTACTCTGCCTACTCTGCTTAAGCTGCTTTTATTCTGTCTCTCGTTTAATATCGCGATCAAGATCACGTTTTTTAATCGTTTCGCGCTTGTCGTGGAGCTGTTTGCCTTTGGCCAAGCCAATTTTTACCTTTATGAGGTGTTTGGAAGTATACACGCTTAAAGGTACTATTGTCAAGCCCTTTTCCTCTAATTTACCGCGTAAATAATCAATTTCGCGTTTTTTGAGCAGGAGACGGCGGCTTTGGGTCGGGTCGTAGGCGGCGGATTGGCCGGAAAACGCGTAGGGAGAGATATGGGCGTTCAGCAATGTTGGGTTGCCGCTGGTAAAAACGACATAACTGCCTTTGAGGTTAATTTGGCCGTTTCTGACCGCCTTGACCTCGCGGCCGGATAACATAATACCCGCCTCGTAATTTTCCAGGATGTCGTAGTCAAAACGGGCTTGTCTATTTTCCGCAAGAGTTGACATAAGGGGGGTAGAAAGGTATAACCAAACGGCAAACTAGAACTCACTGTAACATTTTTTTGAGCGATAAGCAACGCCGGGCGCGCGCGGGGGAACTTCTTTTTTTCTCTGTCATGCGGTATACTGGTTCTATATAAAAGCTATGTCATTTCGGACAACCATTTCTTTTCATCCTAAACTGGCGGCCGCTCTAGACCTCCTTTTCGGGTTGGTGTTAGTTTGGTGGGTGGGGAAAATTGGAGCGCTTTGGCTTTTTGGCGTTTGGTGGCTATTTCGCGCCGCGTGGTGGTTCGGGCTTTTGGGGTGCATGTACTATCCGCCGTTTTTGAGCCGGGCAAGGCACTGGGCGTCTCTCGCGGTTTTCAATCTCGGCGCTTTATTTTTTATTATCTTTGTTGACAGCGTGCTGGCTCGCTCCTTGGTTAAAGGCAGTCTTCTGCTAGTTCCGCTCGCCAGTTTCTTGCTCGTGCCGGAGCGTGCTGATCAGCTTTCAGTCTTAGCGAAGCCGGAGCGCCGCTGGCTATTTCTTATGAATGTATTCGCACTGGCCGGTTTGTGGTCGGGCGTTTTCGCGTTGGTAGCTTTTGGGGTGGTTGACACCAGTTTGCTTCGTTTGGCGACTGGTCTCTCGGCTGTTGTCGCGACGGCGGCCGTAAGCGTGTGGTGGTGGCGCGAATATGATCTGCCTTTCGGCAGGAATCTTTGGCTTTCCGGCGGCGTGCTCGCTCTCGTCATTTTTGAAATATTTTATTGCTTGGCTCTCTGGCCTCTAGGGTATTTGGTGAGCAGTTTTTTGATGGTGTGGCTGTGGTATGTGCTGTGGCTCTTTCTGCGTTTTTCTCAGACGGTTGAAGGTATTGATTGGAAGCGCCAGCGGTTTTTTCTAGGAGCGAACGCCCTGCTGTTTACACTATTTCTTATTTTTATCGCCCGTTGGAAATGATTATGTCTTACCCTCCGCATCTTCCCCCGCCAGTTTGTAGTGTGGCGCGGCATCATCAGTGGCAACGTCTGAAAATTATCGGTGTCGCTACTTTTTTTGGTTTGTGCGCGGGCATCTCTGGCGCCGCCATGCTTTTGGGGTGGTTGTGGCCGTGGTTTGGCATTGAAGACACCTATTTAAGTTCGCGCTATCCGGGGATTTTAGCCCGCCAAAGCATTGAAGACCAAGCGGAAAGCCGGATTGCGGAAAAAGTGTTCGCGCTCTATCAAAAATTCAGTTTGCAAAACGGCATTCACTTGCTCAACCCCGCCGACCATGTGGCTGATGGCGTTGTCGGCGTTACTTCAGGCTGGCTCATCGCGTATTTGCCGAATTTTGATGGTCGTTTTCGAGATTGGGCCATTGCCGGGCCGAACGGCACGCTCTATCGCGCGGTGAAGGTATTAGCGGATAAAAGGTCAGGGATGATATATGTAAAGATTGTTCGTTTTGAATCACCTGCTTCGTCTGAAGCGGAACAGTTCAAGGCGGCGGCGTTCGCGGAAAATCTGCCGGAAAAATTTGATGATCTATTTGTGCGCCAGGGCGGGCGATGGTTTTCCACTTTTTCCGTGGGCGCTTCCGATTCCGCTAGCACGGAAAGTCATTTGGACACCTTGCCGTCTCCGGATATTGGTTTGGCCGCTTCTTTTAAAAATGGGTCGCTGGCCATTGACACGCAAGGCAATGTGGTGGGGTTTGTGGTGAACGAAAATACCGTTCTGCCCATCGCGCCTCTCACCAAAGTTTTAGGCGGTATTGAAGATCGCACGCGCATTACCTATCAAACGCTCGGCGTGGAAGGCTGGTTTGG
>CAZHFX010000024.1:0-15274 GCA_964531745.1 uncultured Gammaproteobacteria bacterium | reverse complement strand
AAAAAACAACTCCGCCGTTGCGCCAACTGCCAAAAAGCTGGCCACAATAAATCCACCTGCGCCGCCCCCTCGGCGGCCCAAACTGTTTTGCCTAAAACGGCTTTTTCGCCATTGAAATTTTTTATCCACCATGTTACTCACGAACCTGCCGCCTCTCCCCATATTATCAATCTGAAAGAAAACCACGATTTGGCGTGGAGCCAAATTAAAACATCTGCTCCTGAACCTGACAAAAGCCTTTATCATCATTACCACGAACTGGAGCCGACGCCTTTCCGGCCCGCCGCGGCCGCCTTACCTCCGCCGCCGCCCCCTTTATTTTCATCCGTTCTATCAGCGGCAATGCTAGCCGTTCAAAAACTGCTGGCTCGTCTATGGCCGGCGGCGCTGGCCGTATTTCGCCGACTCATTCCCACCAAAGGGCTGGCGGCGACAGCCGGGCTCCTTGTTTTCCTTATCATTACCCCCGGGCCGGCTAGAAGCTACTACCGCCAGTTTGAATCAATCAAAAACACGGTCGCGAACGATGGCATGGCTGGTTTCGCCGCCCTGCAAGATTCAGCCGCCGCGCTCCGCGAAGCGGATCTGAATAAAGCAAGCCTCACCACTCGCCAAGCGCTGGCTACTTTTGGCAAAGCTCTGGACATTGTAGAGCGGCACAGCCTCCTTGATACGCTCGCGCGCGCGTTGCCGCTGGTGGGAAGCGAAGTAGAAAGTCGGGAAAATATCTTGCTCGCCGGCCAGGAAATCGCCGTCGGCAATAGTTACTTGCTATACGGACTGTCATCCGCCCAGCCAAACACCTCTAGCACATTATTGCGACAAATAGACACCGCTCTCAACTATGTCGGCAACGCTCTGCCCAACTACCAAAAAGCGCTGGAACATCTAGACACCGTGAAAATAAACAGCCTGCCGCTTGAATACCAAAGCCAATTCATCGGCTACAAAAAACTCTTCGGGGGCTTAGTCAATGATTTAGGAAGCTTAACCGATCTAGGGAGCGCCATTCGCGAAATTTTTGGCGGCCGCGGTCTTCGCCGCTATCTCTTGGTATTCCAAAACGAAAGCGAACTTCGGCCGACCGGCGGTTTTATGGGCAGTTTCGCCATTATTGACGTAAAGGATGGGGCGATAGTTAATCTTGAAGTTCCACCCGGCGGCACTTACGACGTGCAAGGACAACTCCGAGAATTCGTCAAACCGCCTTCCCCGCTTCTCTTGAGCAACAAACGCTGGGAATTCCAAGATGCCAACTGGTTCCCCGATTTCCCGACCAGCGCCCAAAAGATAATGTGGTTCTACGCTCACAGCCGCGGTGTTTCCACCGACGGTGTCATCGCGATAAATTCCTCTGTATTGCAAAGAATTCTGACCGTGCTCGGGCCAATGACTGACGAGAAAAGACAACTCACCTTAACAGCCAACGACGCCCTGCCAACCATTCAACAAATTGTTGAGGAAGGGCCGGAGAAAAAACTGAACAGACCAAAACAAGTGCTGGCCGATTTGGCGCCCCAGTTCCTCGGCGCGCTCCGGCAAGTGTCGGGAAATAAAATTCTGTCGCTGCTCACTAATGCTTCCGATGCTCTAAAGCAAAAAGAAATTCAGGCTTACTTCACCGACAGCCAGACGGAAGACGCTTTGCGTTCCTTCGGCTGGGCCGGCGCCCTTATTGATATTGCGCCAAACAAAGATTACCTCTTTGCCGTTAACACTAACATTCAGGGGCAAAAGAGCGACTCCAAAATTCATCAAACTATCTCTCATCAAGCGACCATAGCGTCTGACGGTTCCATCGTTGATAATGTCGTCATTACCCGCGAACACTCCGGCAACCGCGACGAAAAACTCTACGGCCAAACCAACATTGACTTTTTACGGCTGTACGTTCCCAACGGGAGTGTTCTCCTCTCAGCCGGCGGCTTCACCTGGCCGGAAGAAAAAAACTTCCAGGCACCGGATGCGTGGTCAACCAACGACCCGTTCCTGTCCGCTCACCAAATTGAAATCGGCGTGGATCAAATTTCCGGCACAACTATCACCGAAGAATCCGGTAAAACTGTCTTCGGCAATTGGGTTATCACCGAACCCGGGCAAGTAAGCCATGTGCAATTCACTTACCGCCTGCCCTTTACTCTCTTCTCGGTCGCGCCAGAGGCAACGCTGTCCGGTTGGCAAAAAATGTTTAGCCCGTTCTCCGCTCCGCTCGCCCGCTACCAGCTCGTGGTCCAAAAACAATCCGGCATCACTGCTGATTTTGAAAGCCAAATCATCTTTCCAGAAAACTGGCGGCCGGAATGGAAAGACGGCGTCGGCCTCAAAACCGCTAAAAATGGCGCTGTTGTAGAAAAAAATCCGCTTGCCGCTGATTCGGTTTGGAGTCTCCTTATGAAAAAACATCCTAAATAAAAATTATCTATTTTATATTTTTTACCTATGCTTGAAAATACTCCAACGGAGGCTTCCGCAGAGGAAACTAAACTAAAGAAAAAACACGCCCCCCACCATCGCGCATCCGCGAAAAAAACTACCGGGGCCTCCTCCCCGAGAACTTTCAACGCCGAGGAACTTAATCGTTCGCTCTCCACCATCTACCGAGACGCTGATGGCGCCATACCCGATATGAAAAAAATGAATATCAAAAAAACTAATTCCCTCTTCACTATAATCACTTGGCTTTTAGGCCTAACGCTCGCGGGCGTTATGCTCGCCTGGGCAGGGTTCTTCTGGCTCTCGCCGGGAGGATCGGGAAATGACGAACTGGTAAAAATCTCCCTCGCCGGGCCGACCGAACTTACACTCAACGCCACCAGCACCTATACCATCACTTTCCAAAATAACGGAACAGCGCCGCTTCGGAACGTGACATTTTCATTGTATTACCCCAAAGGCTTCATCTACGCGACCAGCACGCCGGCCTTAAAAAATACTTCGCATAATGAATACGCGCGCGCGGTTATCGCGCCGGGGGAGTCCGGTAAAATTGTCATCACCGGCAAAAACTACGGCGCGCCGGGTGAACAAAAATCCTGGCGGGTATTCATGAACTATACGCCAGACAATTTCAACTCTGAACTGCAGAAGGCCGCCACTCTAACCACAACGCTTGCCGCCTCGGGAGTGGCGCTCTCTGTCAGCGGCCCGGACAAAGCTATCGCGGGAACCGAGGTGGCGTATTCTTTCATCGTGAACTACGCCCGCGATTTTATTTTGCCTTTTGAGCTCGCCCTAGTCGCTCCGCCAAATTTCGTTATTACTTCTTCTACGCCCGCTTTTACCAAAAATAACATTTGGAATGTACTGCCAGAAAAGAATACCGCCGCGCTGAATGGCGACTCCTCCGCTATCCAATTCACGCTACGCGGCAAATTCACTGAAAACAAAGACACACCGACCCCGCTAAAAGGTGTCGTGACACTGCCCATTGGCAACGATCGCCTAGAAATCGCCCGCGCCGAGCTAGCGCCGGAAATCATCAAAAACGACTTGGATTTCAACGTAGCCATCAACGGCTCGCTCACCGATTTTTCAAGCACGCTGGACGACATGCTCACCATCACGCTCCACTTGAAAAACACCAGCGCCGACACCCTAAAAAATGCCGTCGTCAATCTTGTTATTGACGGCCCCTCGGCCAAACGACAAAGTCTTCTTAAATGGACGGAGATCGTGGACCAAGCTGATGGCGATGTCCAAGGTCAACAGCTTGATGACACTACTCGGCGAGGCACCATTACTTGGAACAGCAAAAAAATTCCCGCGCTCGCCAAAGTAAAACCGAATGATGAGATAACTATTGATCTGCGCCTGCCCATAAAAGACGCCAAAACATTTGATCCGGCCGCTATTAAAACTCCCGTTATTGCCATTTCGGGCAATCTCGCGTTCGTGAATCAAAACGACGCCTCGGAAAGCGTCAGTTCAAAACCAATTATCATCACCTTGAACTCCAACCTTAAATTTGAAAATCGCGACACGGTGGAAAAAAACTCGACCGGGCAGGATGTCCACACCATCGCCTGGGTGCTTACCAACAGTTTTCACCCGCTGAAAAACATCACCCTTACTGCCGTTGCCTACGGAGATATCTCGGTCGTTACCTCTTCCCCCTCGGCCGGCACTCTCTCTTATGATCCGGGAACAAAACAAATTGCCTGGGCTATCGCCGAAATGCCAGAGAGCGTTGATGTTCTAAACAGCAGTTTCGTTCTCACTCTGCTCAAAAATAACCCGACGCAAAATACCCTGTTATCCAAGGTCCACCTGCTCGCCGACGACGAGGTCACCAAACAAAAAATTGATCTCGCCGGAAACGAAATCGCTATCAATGAAGAAACTCCGACTCCTTAAGATAAAAAATCTCTCGCCAAATCATCCGCCGCCGCCTGATCGGCGCCGGTTATCCAATTAATCCGGGCGTCGCGCTTGAACCATGTCATCTGCCGCCGCGCATACTGACGAGTTTGATAAAATACTATCCGGAGAGCTTCGGCAAGATTAATTTCACCGGATAAGTAAGAAACAAAAGGTTTGTAACCAATGCTAGACAGGCTCGACCCAACCGCCAAGCCATATTTTTTCCACAAAATCTCAACTTCTTCAACAAAACCTTGCTCCATCTGCGTTTTAAGGCGTTTTTGAATTCGCTCTTCCAACGCCAATTTTGGCCACGACAAGCCGATCAGCAAAACTTCAAAAAGCGGTGGCGATTTTTTTTGCCAGGCGGCAAACGACTCGCCCGAAACCAGCGCCACCTCAAGCGCCCGCACCAGCCGGCGCGGATTGTTAAGGTCAATTTTTTTAGCTGTCACCGGATCAATTTCCTGAATCAACGCCTGTAACTCCGGCAGAGGCCGCGATTCCAAACTCCGTCGGATGGTTTCGTTTGGCGGCACATCAGGAATATCTAAATTATCCACAATGGCCGCTACATAAAGCCCCGTCCCGCCAACCAGCAAAGGTAATTTGCCATGCTGAATTATGTCTTTAATGATTTTAAGCGCGTCACGCTTAAAATCCGCCAAGCTATACACGGCTGTCGGATCAACAAAATCCACTAAATGACAGGGCACACCCTCCACCAAATAAACGCCTTTCACCCACTCCCCGGCCGGCTTGGCGGTGCCAATAGATAACTCGCGATAAATCTGCCGCGAATCCGCCGAAACAATTTCACCGTTATATTTTTTTGCCAAAGCCAAAGCCAAATCGGTTTTCCCGCTCGCCGTCGGCCCTAAAATTACCACTATTTCCGGCAATTTCTCCATGTATCAACAGAAGATGCTAGACGCGCTCTTTAATTTCTCGCAAAACCTTCGCCATAAAATCCGCTTTAGACATCTTCACTTGGTCTTCCTGCCCGCGCACGCGAATCATCCAGTCCTCGCCAGCAATCTCTTTGTCGCCCACCACCACAATGTACGGGATTTTTTGTTTGGCGGCATTACGCACTTTTTTGCCAACAGACTCGTCGGCATCGTCAATCGCAACACGAATGCCGACTTTCTTAAATTCCTCCATGAGCTTTTTGGCGCCATCCACATGCTTTTCAGAAACAGGCGTGAGCGCTACTTGCACTGGCGAGAGCCAAAGTGGGAAGGCGCCGGCGTAGTGTTCAATAAGAAACGCCGTGATGCGCTCAATCGCGCCGATTGAAGACCGATGGACTACAAATGTACGCTTTTCCGTTCCGTCTTCGGCGTTATATTTCAGGTCAAACCGCTCCGGCATACAAAGATCGTACTGCACGGTGAATGCTGTGTCCTCCTTGCCATTGACGTTCTTCATCTGGATATCAACTTTCGGCCCGTAAAAGGCAGCTTCCCCCGGCGCTTCCACAAAATGGCTGTTGCGAAATTTAAGGTGTGCTCTTAAAAGATTTTCGGCTTTATCCCAACCCGCATCGTTCTTATAATATTTTTCCGAATTGGCGCGGTCACCGAGCGAAAACCTATACCAATATTCCGTCCCGTGCACCAGGCCAAAGACACCGGCAATGTATTCAATAAGATCGAGCGCTTTCCCAATTTCCGCCACTGCCTGCTCTTCCGAAGCACAAATAATATGCGCGTCAGCAAGGCAAAATGTGCGGACACGCTGTAGCCCCGAAAGCTCACCGGATTGCTCGTAACGGTAAAGCTGAGCTAATTCCGCAATGCGCATGGGCAATTCCCGATAGCTGTGGGGCGTGCGCAGATAGAGTTCAAAGTGATGCGGACACGTCATCGGCCGCAACATGAACTCTTCCTCTTCTATCACAATGGGGGCGTACATTGAATCTTTGTAATGCGGATAGTGTCCGGATTTTTTATACAAATCCAGCTTGGCAATGTCCGGCGTGCGCACATGCAAATATCCACGCCTTATTTCTTCGTCCACGATAAATCGTTCCAGCTCCCTTCGGATTGTTGCCCCTTTCTCCGTCCAGAGCGGCAAACCTTTGCCTACAGTTTCCGAAAAAGTGAACAAGTCCAGTTCCTTGCCAAGCTTTTTATGATCCCGCTTCTTTGCTTCCTCAAGCATCGCCAAATGCTCATTCAGTTCTTTCTTGGTCGCAAAGAGCAAACCGTAGATACGCGTCAACATCAGGTTCTTCTCGCTTCCGCGCCAATAAGCACCGGCCAGTTTTTGTAACTTCAAACCATCTAACGGAATTTCTTTGGTATTTTCCGCGTGTCCGCCGCGGCACAAATCGGTAAACGGCCCGGATTCATAAAGCGTAAGCGTTTTGCTTTCTTTGGCGAACTCATCAATCAGCTCCAGCTTAAACGGCTGATCTTTTTCAAAGTCCTTTGCTGCGGGGACAGTCACTTCTTTCCGCTTGAACTCATGGCCGCCCTTGGCAATCTCCTTCATTTTTTCTTCAATTTTTGGCAAATCATTCTCCGAGAGCGACACTCCGTCCGGAAATTTAAAATCATAATAAAAACCATTCTCAATGGTCGGCCCGATGGCGAGCTTCGTGCCCGGGTAAAGCTCCAGCACGGCGGCGGCCAGCATATGCGCGGCCGAGTGACGTAATGCGTCTAATTTTTGTGCATCCATATATAAAAATTATTTATTTTTATCTTTAAACCAACGTACATATCGTTCTGCGTCCATAAGTCGTATAGGTCGCAGTGTGATTCGCTTACCATGTAAGATAGGCACTTTCATAATAAATTAAAACCCGATACGCCAAAACTTGGCATATCGGGGTCATGATTTTGAATCAAGACGGTTCCACCCGAATGTTTCACTTTATAATTATATTCGTTTGTTTCCTCTTTGTTATGGCCTTAACAAAGGTTAAAGAGTGGTACCATATCCCGCTTAATCGGGACTGGGCTGGTTCTTTTCCAAACGTATTTATATGATACACCAGCCTAAAACCGCTGTCAACCCTGCCATTTCAACCCTGCCATTGACAAACCTAGATAAATAATATATTGTATTTTACTGCCTATCCGGGCAGTAAGTAAAGGAGCACAAACAATGACCGTTGACCACAGCAAGACTCCAGACAACATCTGCGCCAATCTGCGCCGTTTCCAATTCCCCGACATCGCGGTGGTACGCGCCGTGTGGTGCAAGGGTGCAGGCAAGCTCGAAGAAGAGAAAATTCTTGACCCCGCCACACCGCTCTCGACGCTGGCCATTCTCATGCCTGAGCTCCTGCACACCTTCGGCTGGAGACCCTCCATTCCGGAGGATGTCTGCGGCCTCTCCATCGTGGAGCTGTACGACAGCACGGACAAGAAGATCGGGTACTGCGACACGGATGGCCGGGTCTACAACCAGAGCGGTGACACCGCGCTCGTCGTGGCCTGGCTGGCCGCCACCGACATGGGGCGCGAGCAGGTGTTCCAGCGCTTAGACCACCGGCAGGTCGCGCAGGAACTGGAGCGGGTGATTCGGTGCTTCAGCTTCGCCGGCGCCGATGACCGCCTCATCAAAGACTACTTCCACAATATTTGGCTGAAGCGCGTGAAGGCGCTCCTGCCAGAAAGGAGGAGTGTCCTGGATAGCGAGAGGACATCGCCCTCGGAGTTCGTCTGCCGTTTCTTCGGCGGCCACGTCCGCGCGGCCGGTCTGCTCTGGCGAGTCGCCACCCGCGTCATCAATGGCGAAGCGCACCCGGGCTTCATCTCGCCTTAGCGCCTTCCACCATCTAACTTAAAAACAAAAAACGCCCCATGAGGGCACTATTTTTTTAGAAATTTTTTTACTCTACGTTCTTCACCACCACGTGAATTCTCTCTGAAACGCTCGGCGCGCTGAACACCCACGACGGAGAAAACTTAACTTCCGCTCCGGCCACATGGCTTAAACCAAGAATATAGCGTCTAATCTCATCTTTCTTTTTGCCGAAAAAATGTTCCGGCGATAATTTCGGCGCGTTGGCGTCAAGCACAACGACAACATTCTGGCGAACAGTAAGCTCGGCCGCGCCCGAGGCGACATCAAAATGGGCCACAGAAACATTGGGCGGTTCCGCGGCAGACAAAAACTTTTCCACTGTCATATCAATGCTAGTAGCCGCTTCTTGATTGATAAGCGCCGCCAAATCGGCAAAATTATAGGTGACCGCCACAAATGTCGTGATGCCAGATAAAGTGAACACGTCCGCTTCTTCGCCCGCTTTATGATCGGCCTGTATGCTTTGGCTGGCCACCGCCAGCGCGATTTCACCGCCGACGCCGGAACTTTTCCGCTTGGCCAGGAACGCCGCCTGCACTTTTTGGCGATAGTCTTCCCCGGCGCTTTTCAAATCATCATCGCTCAAAATTCCTGCCATCCGCAAACCGCCGGTCATCGGCTGTTTGCTCTCCGCGTAGACAATTTTTTGTTTCGGCGGCAATAACCCCGGGATAGTAAACGTGGTCGGCGCGATATCGCCGGCTACCCCTGGCTGATCGGCATAAACCATTGCTGTCGCCTGCCCATTCGCCGGCACTACCACCCCCTCGGATAAACGAAACAGGATGCCATCTTTGCTTAACAGACGCGTTGTCTTTACCAATGGCTGTTCGGAGGACCCGGTGTTATAAATAATCACCTGACCCTTGGACTGACCGTTGATTTTTCTGGCGCCGGTCGGCTGATATTTTTCCGACCAAGAAAAAACCGTTGAACTGACTGCTCCCGGCAACGCCTGAACTCCAGCACCCTTGCTATTCACCGTCACGTTCAAATTTATCGGCTTGCTATCCTCTTTAGTAACAATAGTAATATCCGCTTTTTTGGAAGTTATAAAAATAACCACGCCCAAAAGCGCCACCGTGATAACGAGGAACGACAACGCAATAATTTTATAAAACCGGACCGGCGGTTCAAACGACGGCTGGGTAGAGAGGCGATGGGTAATCATAGGTTGTAAATATTATACCACACTGCCAGTTATTCGGCCACCCGGAAAACTTCATCCACAGTAGTAACTTTTTCCAGCGCTTTTAAGATGCCATCTTGCGCCATAGTCACCATGCCATCTTTGGTAGCCAAATCCTGAATAACATATTCCGAAACACTGCTGCTCAAAATAACCGTTTCAATTTCCTTGGTCATCGTAAAAATCTCGTAAATCCCCACCCGCCCCTTATAACCCAACCCACTGCACCGCTCGCACCCTTTGCCAACGTAAAAATGAAGATTTTTTAAATCAAGCGCCTCCTTCTCGGCCGGAGGAAGCGTTTCCAGCAGTTTAATAACACGTTCCATTTTTTCCGGCGGAACAACGGCTTCTTCCTGACAAAATTCACAAATACGACGAACTAGACGCTGGCCAATCACCGAATTCAGAGCGGGAGCCAGCAAAAAGGGCTTCACCCCCATAGAAAGAAAACGCGGAATCGCTCCCGACGCGCTGTTGGTGTGGATGGTGGAAAGCATTAAATGCCCCGTAAGCGCGGCTTGGATGGCAATTTCAGCCGTTTCCAAATCGCGGATTTCACCGACCATGCAAATATCCGGGTCTTGGCGCAAAAGGCTCCGCAAACCTTTGGCGAAAGTATAATCGTGGCCTATATCCACCTGGCTCTGATTAACACCCTCCATTTTAATTTCAATCGGGTCTTCCAAAGTAATAATCTTTACTCCGGGTTTGTTGAGAGTGCGCAAAATAGAATAGAGCGTGGTGGTCTTGCCGGAACCGGTGGGCCCGGTGGTGATAATCATTCCGTTCGGCCGCGAAACCTCCCGCTTCAAACGCTCATAAGCGCCGCCGCGCAACCCCAGTTCGTCAAACGTCACTCCGGCGCTGCCGCTGTGTAGGATACGCATCACGACGCTCTCGCCATGAATCGTCGGCATGGTGGAAACGCGCACATCCAGATCGCCCGACGACAACTTGAGCGTGACGCGGCCATCCTGTGGCCGATCGGCAACATTAATCTTGAGCGCCGCGAGCAGTTTGATGCGGGACACAAATCGCTTCCACTGCTCTTTGGGAAGCCGCGCCACCTCGTGCAGAATCCCATCAATGCGATAACGCACCACTATTCCCTCCTCCTCGGCCTCCACATGCATATCGGATGAATTCACTTTCAAAGCCGAAGCGACCATCAGCGTGAGAATATCGCTGATTGACACCTTTTGAAACGCTTCCTGCAAACTTTTCAACGTGTCCACGCCGACCTCAAACGAATTGAGCTCTTCATCGGTAATAGCGATATCTTTGGTCACCGGCTTCACTACCGGCAAGTGGGCATAAAGCTTCAAAACATTTTCCAGGCTATGCTCGGAGATAAGATAAACAGATACTTTGGCATGATGCCTCTCCGCCAGCTGATACGCGAGCTCTTCCACTTTGGCGCCAGTCGCCAACACCCCTAAACGGATCTGCTCCGGAGTAAAGAAAAAACAAACAACGCCCAACTCTTGAGCTTGCTCTTTAGGAATGGCGCGCAGGGCCTCGGATGAAACCGGAAAAGCGCTCAAATCTATATACGGCAAACCAGCCGCCTGCGCTTGTCCGGCGGCCGTTTCTTCTTTCCCTTGCAAGCCGATCTGCTCCATCTTGCTGGAAAACGCCTCTTCCGCCGAAGGCGCCCCAGACGAAGAAACTTTTTTTGGCGGGCGCGCTGACTTAACTCCAGCCGCTCCGGTCGGAACGCCGCCGATCGGTTTCTTGATAATATCGCTTATTGAAGGAAAATCCGACATAACATACAAGAAATCAAAACCTCATTTATGCTTTCTTTAAGATATTGCTAAACCAGTGGAACAAACGCGCTGTAACTCCTTCGCGATGCATTTTCATAAAAGCGTACGTCCAGGCGATGGTGATAAAAGAGTTATAAAAAGAACCCAGAAGCGCCAAAAAAATCAGCAGAAACGCCATTGACATACCGATACCAAACGACACTAACCCGGTCCAGCCGGTGAACCCGGCCGCGATGGTGAAAATGAATGAAGGTATAAAAAACCACACTGTTATCGTAGCGATAAGAACGATCAGCGCCACATCAACGAGAAGCAAAATTATGCTTAACTCAAGCGATGCCAAAAAATGCCGACGCAACAAATCCCAACCGTGGCGGAAAGCGCTCAGAGCGCTCTCCCGCTCAATCACGATATAACCGGAGGCATAAATAGCAGTGGCGGAGATAATAAGAGCGCAAAACGTTCCGGCGGAAAAAATAAGAACCAACATAGCTTGATAGGCGACTGATTCCAGAGCGGTCAGACTAACAACTGCTTGATAGAGCGCTAACAACAACACCAAAAATAACGCTCGTTTGATAATATTGACTAACAGCAAACGCCAAAAATGAGCGACGCCGGTATGCCAGGCTTTGGCCAAATTGGGGGGACGTTTAATTTTGAACCAATTGCCCGCGGCGGCAATGAGAGCGCCTTGGGCCGCCACCGTCATGAGAATTAACAGCGCCAAAACGCCGATAATAATGACCAAAAGCCAAACCGACCACAGAACGGCTGACCATTGAAAAAAAGGAGCGATGGAAAAACTCTGAAAACGTGGCATAAACAACGCTTGGCCGCTTCCAAGTAACGCCAGTTGCCCGACAAAATTATCCAAACCAAACTGGCCGAGGAGCACCGAGAGCAATCCAAATATCCACAAAATTTTGTGATGCCAGGCTAATTTCCAAGCATGGGAAAATGTTTGCCGATAAGTTGGTTCAGACATAAAAAAATACTATAGATGATAAACATCTATAGTATAGCACAATTTGAGGAAACTTGCTTTCCGCCTTATCCACTAATTTCTATCCCCGGAGCATTGCTCACTTTTGGCGGCATTCCCACAATAGCGGCAATCTCATCTTGCTCAATTGTTTCCTTTTGTAGCAAAACTGCCACCATCTTTTCCATCTTCTCTCTGTTGGCCGTGAGCGTCTCGCGCGCCCGTGTTTCCGCTTCAATCATGAGGTTTTTAATTTCTTGATCAATGGCTTCAGCGGTAGAATCGCTGTAGTCGCGTTCCTCACCGGTGCGCCCGCCCATAAATACCATATCTTCTTGTTGGCCAAAGGTGCGCGGGCCAAGCTTGGCGCTCATGCCATATCGTGTCACCATATTATGAGCAATACTGGTGGCATTCTTGAGGTCGCTAGAGGGACCTGTTGATAATTCCATATCGCCAAAAATCATTTTTTCCGCCACATAGCCGCCCAGCGACATCGCCAGTTCATCTTTGAATTGCGCCAGCGTCTGGTAGTGTTTGTCTTCGGTCGGCATTTTTAAAGTATAACCGCCGGCGGCGCCACGAGAAATAATTGACACCTTGCGCACCGGGTCGCAATGCGGCAACATTACTCCTACAATCGCGTGCCCGGCTTCGTGATAGGCGGTCATTTTTTTGTCGCGGTCGCTCATCACTCGACTCTTGCGCTCGGGCCCGAGCAATACTTTCTCCACGCTTTGCAAAATTTCCGCTTCGCCAATCTGACTCAACCCGCGACGCACGGCTAAAATCGCCGCCTCATTCAATAGATTAGCTAAATCGGCTCCAGTGAATCCCGGGGTGCGTTCGGCCAGCTTGCGAGTGCTCACGTCCGGAGCAAACGGCTTGCCGATAGCGTGAATGGCAAGAATCGCCTCGCGGTCCTTAATATCCGGCATATCAATTGTCACGCGGCGATCAAACCGGCCGGGCCGAAGCAACGCCGGGTCAAGCACATCGGGCCGGTTGGTGGCCGCCATCACAATGACGCCGAGGTTCGGTTCAAAACCATCCATCTCCACCAAAATTTGGTTAAGCGTCTGCTCGCGTTCATCATGCCCCCCGCCCAAACCAGCGCCGCGGCGGCGGCCAACGGCATCAATCTCATCAATAAAAACAATCGCCGGCGCGGCCTTTTTGGCCTTGCCAAATAAATCACGTACGCGGCTTGCGCCTACGCCGACAAACATTTCCACGAACTCCGAACCGCTCATGTGGAAAAAAGGCACATTGGCCTCGCCAGCCACCGCTTTGGCCATCAGAGTCTTGCCGGTGCCGGGCAAACCCATCAATAGCACGCCTTTGGGAATTTTCGCCCCCAGGTCAACAAATTTTTTCTGGTCTTTCAAAAACTCCACCACTTCCATAAGCTCCTCTTTGGCTTCCGTTCCGCCGGCGACATCTTTAAAAGTTTTCTTGTCCTTGTCGTCCGCTTTGGCTTGGCGCGGGTTGCTCTGGCCAAAGCCCATCGCCTTGTTGTTCATTCCCTGCACGCCGCGCGTCATGAAATAGAAAAAAACGAAAATCAAAATCACCGGCAAAAGGGCGGGGATTAAATTGGCCGCCCAAAATTTCCAGGAACTTTCATCCTGCACTTCCACGCTCAAATCTTTTCGCGCCTCGTCTTTCACGCCATAATTTTTCATGATGTCGCCGAAAGACTCCTGCGGCTCTTTTTTTACGTTCTGCGGCCTCGCTTCAGCATCCTTCAAAGTAACATGCAACAAATCGCCCTGAATGACAATTTTTTTAACCGCTCCGGCGTTAATCTCTTCCGCCAGCCGGCCAACGCCAATGACTTCCACCCGTTTGCTGTTGTCTTTGGTAACTAAACTCACCACGCCAGCCACCAAAAGCAAAACCGAGAAAATGACTAAAAAATTCTTAAGAAAATTACGCATATTTTTTGTCTGTATTGAGTTTTTTTATGCTTTGGCCGCTGGCGCCGCCTCGGCCTCCGCTTTCTCTTTCTCATCCTTGTCCGCCAAAGCTTTGGCCTCGGCCGCCTTGGCCGCTACGCGACCGCTCTTACCTTTAATACCGGCCAATTTGAGGCCTAACCGATGTTCGGCCGGTTCTAGCGACACAATTTCCAAAGATAATTCTTGCCCCACTTTGAACTTATCGTTCAAAGTGCTGATGGGTTCATCGGCCAGCTCGGAGATGTGAGCCAAACCATGTATATCTTTATCTAGGCCAATCATGAGGCCGAACGATTCAATCTTCAGCACTTTGCCGGCCACGGTGTCGCCGACTTTATATTTGTCTTTCACGCTCTTCCACGGGTCATCCACAATGCGCTTGATGGATAGATATATCTTGGAGTGGTCCAGCTGAATAATCTGGGCTTTCACCTTGTCGCCGACTTTGAGCACGTCTTTCGGGTGATCAATTCTCTGCCAGGCGATTTCGGAGATGTGCACCAAACCTTCCAAGCCTTCGCCGAATTTAATGAAGGCGCCGAAAGAAGTGAGGGCGCTGATTTCGCCGTCTACTACATCGCCCACTTTATATGATTCCAATACCGCCTTCTGGGAGTCTTCCCACACTGCGCGTTCGGAAGCAATAATTTTTTCTTCGTCTTCATTTACGTCAATAATTTTCACTTCCAGTTCTTTTCCTACCATTTCGCGCAGTTTCTCAAAAATACGGGCCTTGTCGCCGCCCGCTACGCGCGGATAGTTATCCGGGGAAAGCTGCGACACGGGCATAAAGCCACTCAAGGCCTCAATTTGAAGCATCAAGCCGCCTTTGTTGGCGCCGGTCACTTTAGATTTGAGAGTTAAACCCTCTTTGAGCCACTTCTTCATGTTGTCCCAAGCGCGGCGATAGCCGGCACTGCGGAACGACAATTCCATTTCGGCGTTCTCATTTTCTACTTCCAAAACAGTGGCTTCTACTTCGTCGCCTACTTTAAGACCGGCATATTCGCGCGATTCGGCGAACAATTCTTCCCCGCGCACCACGCCGGTGGTGAGGCCGTCAATGTCCAAATGTATTTCGCCGCGGTCAACGGAAATAACTTTGGCTTTTACCACGTCGCCAGCCTTGGGCACGTTCATGACGTGATCGGCGAATAATGTTTTAAAATCCTGTTGGTCAGCCATA
>CAZHFX010000023.1:0-15552 GCA_964531745.1 uncultured Gammaproteobacteria bacterium | reverse complement strand
CCTTCAGACTTTCGTCCATTGAGGAATATTCTTGACTGCAGCCTCCCGTAGGAGTGTGGGCAGTGTCGCAGTCCCACTGAGTCAGGTCGCGCTCTCACGCCTGATACCCGTCAATGCCTTGGTAGGCCGTTACCCTACCAACTAGCTGATGGGCCATAGGCCCCTCTTCAAGTGATAAATCTTTACATGCGAATGTCATATGACCCCGCATGGCCATCGGATATTAATTCGCCTTTCGGCGAGCTATCCCCGGCTTGAAGGAAGGTTGCCAATGTGTTACTCACCCGTTTGCCGCTCGTAACTCACTAACACGCTGCCAGCAAGGTAGGCAAGGTAGGCAGAGTAGGCAATGTGGTGCTTACTCTGCTTAAGCTGCTTATTGCTTTCAATGTGTTAGCGAGCACGTCGCTCGACTTGCATGCCTTAGACACGCCGCCAGCGTTCATCCTGAGCTAGAATCAAACTCTCAAAAAAGAGTTCAATCGAGTCAGTATAAATACTGATCGTTTGGATTTATTATTATTTGATTGGAAGAGTCCCCGACTTAGTCGGGGCTCTTTAATTTAGATAGACGTTTATGGTTTTTGTCACATCTGTATTGTCAATGAACTTCTTTCTCTCGTCCTTGTCTTGTAACCAACCCGCCTTTTGGGCGGACCAAGGATCGGCTTAAGAAAGAAAAAAGAGGAATCAAATCTTGATTACTCTTTTTTCTTGCCAGTTTCGCGGTAGCGAAATCCGCCGATGAGGCGGATAACGTTTTGGACTTAGCAGGGGTTTGGATTGTTAGAGAAATTTGTGGCCTTTTTTAGGTTAATTTAACGCTTCGTCATAATAGCCTAGTTCGGAATCCCTGTCAAGAGCTGATAATGTGGATAAAAAACTAATAAACTAGCTATTTTTTTCTTTTACAAATCCATTTTCTTATTCCGACTCACCCACCACTCGTCATTCTTGTCGCCAAACCACCATTCACTGGAATCAGTCTGCAAAATCACTTCCACCAAATCTTGAGCCAACTTTGTTTTCAGCCTTTTCACCGCGCTGGTTATCCAATCCTGCGCCCGGCTGTTGCCGATATCCATTTGTTCTTTGAGCGACAATATCCATTCTAAATTATCCGCGTCTTTCACGTACACTGCCTCCGGGCTTTTCTTTTCCTCGTGTTCCACAAAGGCATCGCGCAAATCTTTGCCGAAAGGTATGGTCTCGGCTAAGTCATCAATCGCTTTTTGTTCGTGGCGTTCGGTATACTTCTGATGAACATAATTCAGGTCCGATACTCGCCCCTCGGCCAAATCATGAAACAAACACATCTTCAAAATGTTACCCACGTTAACCTGGCCATCAAGGGTGCCAAGCACATAACCGATAACCGCCGTGCGATAACTATGCTCGGCGACACTTTGCTCCCCGCTCCCCAAAAAATGAAAACCGCTCCGCGGGGTTTTGTTGAGAATACCGACCTCAAAAAGAAAATTGATTATATTTTTCAAATCCGACATATTATTTGCTCTTCCCTTTCCGCCAATCCGCAATCTTTTTGTGGTCGCCAGATAACAAAACTTTCGGCACTTTTTGTCCCATAAAATCTTCCGGACGTGTATATTGCGGGTATTCTTTGAGTGATTTTAAAACCCCTCCCCGTGCCCCTCCCCTATTAGGGGAGGGATAAAGGGCGGGGTTAAACGTCTCTTCTTTCAACGACTCCGTGTTCCCGAGTACTCCCGGCAACAGCCTAGCCACCGCTTCAATAATAGTAAGCGCCGGCAACTCGCCGCCCGCCAGCACATAATCACCCACCGACACGCGCTCGTCCGCTAATTTGTAGACGCGCGCGTCAAAGCCCTCATAGCGCCCGGCGATGAGTACCAGCCGATCTAGCTTAGAAAACTTCTCGGCCATCCGCTGATCAAATTTTTTCCCGGCCGGATCAAGCACAATTACTTTTTGCTTACTCTGCTTAAGCTGCTTAATAGCTCCAATCGATTTCAAACACTCATAAATCGGTTCAACTTGCAAAACCATTCCCGGCCCCCCGCCGTATGATTTGTCGTCCACATGCCCCCACTTGTTATCTGAAAAAATACGAAAATCATGCGCCCGAACAGAGAGCGCGTTTTTTGCCTGCCCCCGTCCAACAATACTTTCGTTACAGTACGAATAAATTACATCGGGGAACAGAGTCAATACATCAAACAACATAAGTACTATATATAAAACCACCCCATGAGAATATCACGGAGTGGCTTTGTTGTCTATTTAAAACTAGATTTCCAGGTTATCAACAGCGCTGGTATCAACAGGGACGCTCGTATCCATCGCTGGGCGTGGATTTGGGCCGCGGCCACCCTCTGGCTCGTTGATCTTCAAGTTAACGCGAGCGTTATTCTTGGCGCCAACGATTTTGAGGAGCGTGCGGACTGATCGAGCAGTTTGACCTTGGCGGCCGATGACATATCCCATGTCAGCTGGGTTCACATCAAGAGTGATGAGAACACCGCGTTCGTCAATAATGCGGGTCGTTTTGACGTCGTTGGGATTGTTTACAATCGCGCGCACGACATCTTCAACAAACTTCTGATCCGTTTCCATAGTATTTCAGATTGGTTCATTCTTTTTCAGCAGTTCTGTCGACCTGCCCGCATTGCTACGCAAAAGCGTTGCCGGCGGGCGCTGTGGAGAAGTCCACCAGTACTGCACTTCATGAAAAAATATACTCTTCTCGCTAGAAAAAGTCAAGTCAACTGTGTATAGTTTTTATGCCTGATGAACGACTACCGCCGCTGGACTTGCCGCTACTTCAGCGGCTTTCTTGTCCACCGCAACTTTGGCGGAAGCGGATTTATCGGCAATTTTCTTTTTTCGTTTCTGCGAGAGAAAAACTGATTTCTTTTTCTCGCCTTTGATAATGCCGGCTTTGATGAGCAGATTATTAATGGTGGCTGATGTCTGGGCGCCTTTGCTGATCCAATAATTGATTCTCTCGGCATTGGGCAAGAAGCCGTTCTCCTTGACACGCGGATTAAAGGTGCCGAGCTGTTCTAGATAGACATCCTGCGTGTCGCGGGACTTTTCCGAAATTACTAGACGGTACGCCGGTGATTTCTTTTTACCTACGCGTTGCAAACGAATAATTAACATAATAAGTTTAAGTATTTATTCAAAGTGAGCGGTTTAATATTGAGAGCAGAATTACTATAATCTAATTACGCTGTTTTGTCAACAGTCATCGCCTCGGCGTACTGCGGGGCATCGGCCATGGTAACGCTCAAAAGTTTAGAAACCCCGTCCGCGCCCATGACGACGCCATAAAGGGACCCAGCCGCGTGCATGGTCACGCGATTGTGGGTGACCACGATAAACTGGCAGTGGGTAGAAAGTTCGCTCAATATCTTTACGAATCGAAGTGTATTGGCTTCATCCAGCGCCGCTTCCACCTCATCCAGCACCACAAACGGCGATGGGTTGTGGAACAAAATTGCCGAAATAAGAGCAATTGACGTCAGCGTGCGCTCACCGCCGGAAAGCATGTTCAAGTATTTCACTTTTTTCCCGGGCGGATTGGCAATAACTTCAATGCCGGTTAATATTTTTTCGTTCTTTCTCTTGGGCGCTTCTCCTCCTTCGGCTGTTTGCTCTTCGGCCGGTACTATCGTGCCATCCGGCAACACTATTTCTTCCACCGGCGGTTCCCCATAAATCTCCTCCAGGTCGGCATTACCCCCGTCAAACAAAATGGCAAAATAACGGGAAAAATCTTTTCTAATTTTTTTGAAAGCGACGCTGCGGCGTTTTTTCATCAGCTCATCCAGCTCCTCAATCATTTTCTGCAAATCACCGGTGGCTTTACCGAGGTCAGCGAGCTGGCTCGTCAAAAAGTCATACTTTTCTTTAGTGGCGCCATACTCTTCCACCACTTCCTCGTCAATACCGCCAATAAGACTAAGCTGATATTTTAAATTTTCAATTTCTTTAGCTAAAGACTCCAGTTGGCCCGCGTCAACCGGCGTCGCGACGCGCTCGGTGAGCGAATGAATAGACACTTTCATGTCATTCAATACTTCTTGCGCCAAATCTTCCTGTTTCGTTTCTAATTTGGCGGTCTCCACGCGCCAATCATTGCGCTCAGACAAAATACGGTTCACCTCGTCTTGTTTTTTTTGCATGGATACCTGAAGAGAAAAAACGCGTTGTTTCTTTTCTTCTTCTTTCCGGTTATACTGCTCAATTTCCGCCGCTATTTTCGCCGCCGCTTTAGCGCGCGCGCCTTTTTGTTTTTCAAAATCTTCTTTTTTCTCGGCGAGGGCCGTGAGCTGTTCGCCATATTCTTCCGGGCTGGCTTTGACCAGTTTCAATTCATGTTCCAAACGGGCCAACTCTCGTTTGTTGGCCTCAAACTCACTTTGGGTGGCGGTGGCCTGGTGAGCCGATGTCTTGGCTTCAATGGTGAGATCAACCAATTTGGACTTAGCTTGTTCAATTTGGCGCTCAATGTCAGCCATGTTGTGTGTTTCCAAAACAATCGCCTGTTGTAGCTCAGCCAAACGATCCTGGCTGGAAAGAGAAATCTTGGATGAAAAACCAAGCGCATTTCTTTTGTTGCGCCAACCGCCGCGCATAATGCCGCACCGCTCCACTAAGTCGCCCTCCAACGTCACCATGCGCGCCCGGCCAATGCCCAGGCGCTCCGCCGCTTTCAAATCGGTCACCACCAGCGTGTCGCCAAAAATCATGGAAAAAATAGCGTCAAATTTATCATCAAATTTGATTAAATCAATGGCCTTGCCAAACATCCCGCTCTGCCCCAACAAACTTTCCCCGTCCGAATAGTTTGGCCGCGGCTGAATTTTATTCAAAGGCAAAAAAGTGGCCACGCCAAAACGATTTTCCCGCAAATAGCTAATGGCCAGTCGCGCCACTTCTTCATTTTCTACCACGATGGATGACAAATGCGAACCGGCGGCCACTTCCAGCGCCAGCCTATATTCCTCGGGGACATCACCCAACTCAGCTACCAAACCATGTACTTTGCCAAATTTATTTCGGGCTTCCAGCACCGCCTTCACCGCCGTGAGGCCCGAAAGTTCGCGATAGCTCTGTTCCGACTGATCTTTCATGAGCTCGCCCTGCAAACGGGAAATTTTGAGCCTGATTTGCGTGGCTTCCACGCCCAAATTTTCACTCTGTTTTTTTGCTGTCTCCGCCGCTTCCTCGCGCCGCCTAACTTCAGCCGCGGCGGCCGACGCTTGCGCCGTGAGGCGATCTTCGTTTTGTTTCAACTCAGTCACTTTGCCCTCTAGCCAACCGATATTCTGCTGACCGGACTGGCTGTACTGCGTCTGCATCTGCCCTTCAATAATCACCAGTTCGCGTTCTACCTCATTTTTGGCGCGGATAGCCTCTTGATAACGAACCTGGAGCTCGTCAAAAACTTCCTGGCGACTGGAGCCGCGCGCCAACTCACTCAGTTCAGTCTGAATATTTTCCAGTTCAGCGAAAGTGGCGCGGTATCTAGTTTCCACAACAGTAAGATTGCTCTTGATGGCATCAATTTCAATTTTATTCCGGTGATAGATGGTGTAATAATATTGCTCTTGCGTTCCCAAAAGCCTTGCTTCCACATCGTGGCGCTGGTCAAGTTTCTTTACCTGCTTGTGTAAAATCTTTAGCCGCGGCTCCACTTCCGCCAAAAGCGTCTCCGCTTGTTTTATATTTTCTTCCGTGCGAGCGAGCTTGAGCGCGGCTTGATGCTGTTTTATTTGGTGCTCTTTAATGCCGCAGGCTTCATCAAAAAAATCTTTGCGCTCGGCGGGAGTTACAGTCAGCAAGCGGTCAATCATTCCCTGGCTCACGATGCTGTAAGCGCCTTCGGCAAATTTCGCTCTCGCGAGCAGAAGATGAATATCAATCAACCGCACCAGATTGTTATTTACCAAATACTCGCTTTCCCCTGTCCTATACAATCGGCGGGTAATAACAATTTCCGGAAAATCCAAACCAGTATCACCACTCGCGTTATCCAAAGTCATGGTCACTTCGGCTGCGGAAAGCGAGCCTTTGCTTTCTGAACCATTAAAAATCACGTCTTCATTTTTCTTGGCCCGGACATTTTTCATACTCGTCTCCCCCATCACCCAGCGAATCGCGTCGGTAATGTTTGATTTGCCAGCTCCATTCGGCCCCACCACGCCGGTAATACTAAACAAACCGTCCTTGGGCGGCAAAAAATCCAAGACGGTTTTGGCGGCGAATGATTTGAATCCTTGTATCTCCAACCGTTCCAAATACATAATCCGCTTGACAAAAAATAATAAAATTAGTTTAATTGTGATGACGTCAATTCTGACGTCAAGGAGATTCCCAATGCGTTGCGATGGTACCGCTCCAAACGCCGACCTGGTCACCGAGTCTGCCCGACCCTCTCTCCAACAGGCACTGCGTTCTATGGAGGACGCTGGCCTCAACCTTGACTTCCTGCTCACCTTGGTTATCCAGGAGGTCCTGCTTCGCAACCCCTCCCTGAGGAAATCCAGCCAGCACAACAAATTGCAGGCCGCGCTGATGATCGGGATCCCTCGCCCCACGTTCTGCCGTTGGCTGGACCGCGGCTGGCACACAACTGACCCCCGCTTCTCCGATCTTCTGCCCAAATACGGCCAAATGTTTGCCCGCTTCCCCTCCGCCGACCTCGCCTGGGAGAAAATCCGCCTGGAAGCCGTGCGGGAGGCTCTCCGCCGCACGAACAACAACCTGTCGCGCGCCGCCAGACTGGCCGGGGTCAACCGGCAAACGGTCAAACTTCTGGTGAGGACAGCGCCCGACCTCGCCCCCCAGCCCGCGGCCTCTTCCAAAGGAGACGGCAACAGGCAGTAGCCTGACGAGCGGGCATATCCGTCATTCAACCATTTCGGCGCGCACCGCAAGGCGCCGGGTAGGGATGGCAGAAAAACAACTCTTGCGGTCCCTACAAAGACCCCGATTAATTCGGGTTTTTTGTTTTTAAAAATAGTAAAAATATTATAGCATATTAAACAATCGGCCTCAACCTATAACCCTTGACAAACTGTCCCGATCCCGATAAAATGCACGATTCGTTGATTTTAATCATATGCGGCTATTATCCCAAAAAATCCATCAGCATATCAAACAAGCCAGCCGCGTCATCGTCGCCCCCCACCAAAACCCGGACGGCGACGCGATTGGCGCCGCCACGGCTTTTCACGAGTATCTTATCGGCCTGAATAAAGACGCGGTGATTTTCTGCGTCACCCCCGCCAATGAAAAGCTTCATTTTGTGCCGCACAGTGATAAAATTATCACCGACCCGGCCATTTTTAACGACCTAACCTTTGATACAGTAGTGGTGGTTGATTCGGGCGACCTGCGCTACAACGGCATCGCGCCCTTTGTGGAAAATACTAACCGCACTATTATCAACATTGACCACCACGCCACCAACGAACACTACGGCCACTTCAATTTGGTTCTGCCCACCGCCGCTTCCACCACCGAAATTCTCTATCACTATTTCCGCCACAACGGCATTCGCATCAACCAAAAAATGGCCACCTCGCTTCTAACCGGCCTCACCACCGATACCGGCAACTTCACGAACGCCGCCACCTCCTCTGCCGCCCTGAACGCTTCTGGCGAACTAATCCGCTCCGGCGGCAATATGAATTTGGTGACAAGCGAAACTCTCAAAAATAAATCCATTGACGCTTTGCGCCTCTGGGGCGCGGTGCTCGGCCGTCTGGAAAAAGATCTTCGCACCGGCATCACGCACACCTATCTCACTTTACAAGATCTAGAAGACTACAATGTACCCGACACCGAAAGCGAAGGCATCGCTAACTTTTTAAACAATCTGGAAGACAACCGCATCGCTCTCATCTTAAAAGAATTGCCAGGCGGCCTAGTGAAAGGCAATTTCCGCACCACCAAAGACGACGTGGATGTTTCCGTGCTCGCTAAAAAATTTAACGGCGGCGGACATAAAAAAGCCGCCGGGTTTACTGCCGACGGCACGATTGAGGAAGTGTTAAAAAAAATTTTCTCGCTTCTTTAACATTATACAGCTCCGATCATTTTTGAAACGCCGCGCGAGCGGTCTTTTTTCTTGCCAACACGTCCGCGAGTGCGAACAGTAACGGCAGATTCTTCCGGCCCAATTTTTTCACTCTCTTAAACACAAACGGCAATGCCCGTGTGCCTTCACTAGTTCCCTCTTCGTTGATAGCCAACTTTTCACCAATCTGGTGATTGCGCGAATCGGCACTTAACCCTGTCGCGAGCAAATCGCCGAGACACGCCGGACCGACCGCCGTTTCCATAGGCAGTCCGTACTCGCCAAAAATGCGAAGTATTTCATTTATCTCATCGCTAATGAGCGCGCCGATACGGTTATGTTTCCAGCCGAGCCCGAGCGCGATGCCGATGATAACGGCGTAAATATTTTTCAAAACACCGCCCAAGGCAACAGCAGACAACTCTTTTGAATAAAAAAGTTTTAACGACGACCCGACAAAAAGAGCAACGATTATTTTATAAGCTGGAGCGCTACTCACCGCCACCACGCCAGAGCCTCCCTGCCCGGCTCCCAACTCGCTCGCGAGCATGGGGCCGCTCACGATGCCATAGGGCTGGCCTGGGCGAAGCGACTCTTGCAAAACCTCCGGCATAAACTTTCCTGTCTTTGCTTCAATTCCTTTGGCGATAGTCACCACCGGCACGTCGCGCCGAAGGTACGATGCCGCCGCCATGGCCGCCACGCGCACCGCGCCAGATGGCACACAAAGAAAAACCGCCACGGCATTTTTCAAAACTTCCGAAAGTTCCCGCTGGTTTGGCACCTTGCCCGACGTCGCATCCCAGTACAAGACCGGGGCCTTTTTTCCCATCAGAGCGCCCATCACCTGCCCCATCGCCCCCGCGCCAATAATTACAACGACTGGTTTCATATAAAAGAGAGATTCTTCCCCCGACTGAGTCGGGGGAAGAATGACAATTAACAAAACCCTAAATGAGTCCACCTTGCCTCAATTATACCACTAAACTTACAGCAGACAAAAGACTGGCGCGCCGCCTCTTTTCAAAACGCTTATTCTGTGGTATAGTACTTTGCGTAATTCATATATTTTATGAACTCAAAAATTTCCAACAATTATCTCATCCCCACCGTCATTGAAAAAACTAACTTCGGCGAACGAGCCTACGACATCTATTCCCGCTTGCTCCAAGACCGCATTATTTTTCTCGGTAGCGAGGTAGACGACAACGTGGCGAATGTTATTATAGCCCAACTCCTTTTTTTAGAAAATCAAAGCCCGGAAAAAGACATCAAGCTCTACATCAACTCCCCGGGCGGTTCAGTTACCGCCGGTATGGCGATTTTTGACACCATGCGCTACATCAAGCCGGAAGTAAGCACCATTTGCGTCGGCTTGGCCGCGAGCATGGCGGCCGTGCTTCTTGCCGCCGGGCAAAAAGGCAAACGCTTAGCTCTCCCCAATTCAGAAATCATGATCCACCAGGTGATGGGCGGCATGGAAGGCCAAGCGAGCGACATCAAAATCCGCGCCGAACGAATTCTGCGCATCAAAGACCGGCTCAATCATGTGCTGGCCGATGCTACGGGAAAAGACCTCGCAACAGTGGAAAAAGACACCGACCGCGACAACTTCATGACCGCCGAAGAGGCTCTCAAATACGGCCTCATTGACAAAGTCATCAAAGGCTAAAAAACCAAAAAAAATAAATTCCGCCCTTCACGCCCTGCCTGCTTGCCTCACTAAAACTCTAGCAAAGCTAGCCGGCCAGAAAGGCGGATTTTTATGTCATTTTAGCCAATCTTTAGGCCAGCGAAGCCAGTTACCCACCGTTGGCCTTGACAAAAATCGGTTAATATGGTATAATTCTTTGTTGTTGAAAAATTAACAACTAGGCCAATCAAGGCCGCCAGGTGGCAATACTAAGCACTTTGGCCCGATTGGCTACACATACCATAACCCTACATTCCGGATGAAGCGAGGCGCTGGATTTGGGAATATGTTTATTTCAAGAGCTGGTCTCTTGCAAATAAGCATCTTCCCGTATCCACGACAAGCATGGAGATGTGTTGCAGGTAAAGGCCGGCTTCGGCTCGCCTTTATCCTGTGACACATCTTCTTGGGTGCGGTTTGGTCGCTCTGCGACCGATAAAAACAATCCTCCCTCGTACTTCAGTGTATGAGGGAGGTTTTATTTTATTGTTTCGTTGACGTGGCAACAGTCGGCAAACACCCGCCGCTCGGACACGTTCCCGGTTCGGCTCCGACCAGACAAATTTTCGGCAAGGGACGATAATAGCTGTCAAACCCTCGTTCAATTTTTTCGCCCTGAGGAGTGACGCGCGTATAGGTAAAACTCGCCACCGCTCCGCGAAAGGCCGTCTGGCACTTCTTCTCTCCGGGCTTGAGAGCGCCATCATCAACTAAAATCTGTTCCTGGTCCCCGGCGGGAATCCAGCGGCTAACCAGCGGGTGGGTATATGATCCGCTTCGCCCATCCGGGTTACCCCACAAAGTGAAGACAAGCTGTTGCTTCTTGTAGTCAATGTCGGTTTGAAGCAACAGGTGGCGGCCGGTATCATTAATAAATTTCAAATCCAAATCCGGTTCATAGAGAGTGGCGTCGGTGCCCGGGTTGCCGTTAACCGGGTCGGCGTAGTAACTGACTACGAGCGAATGGTTGCGCCGTTGCGTAACATCCATGCCGGAGTTCATCGCCATGCGGAATAAAGTGGTGCCGATCTGGCACATGCCGCCACCTATCTCCGGTTTAATCTCTCTCCCTTTAATAACCTGCTCCGGCAGATAGCCATTGTCGGCGGTAAACGGTCCAGCGGCTTTGTTGGCCGAAAAAATTTCACCTGGCTTAATAAGCGTGCCATTCAGCCGCTCCGCGGCATGGGCGATATTTTTAATACGATTCGTGTGGCTGTCCTTGAAGGTAGACACGCCAGCGCCCAAAACATCGGTGATCCCTAAATTATTGACATCAGCAGTTTTCACTTTCGGTTCGGCGATAATAACGCTCACGCTAACTGTCTTGATGGCTTCAGAGGGCGCGTAGTTGCGCGCCCGAAACGCGGCGTCAAAGTCATTGTAGGTTTTATCAAGATCAACCAAAAGCCCCGTTCGGCTGGCCTGAAATTCTTTTACCTTGTCATTTTCAAACACAAATTTGGCTTCGCGCGGCGGGGCGTCAACCATAGGCTTTACAAAATCAGCCAAATATTTTTTCACCGCGCCGGCCTGAAGCGCTAGAATTATCGTGCCGTTGTCGTCTCGTCTCACCTCCGAGAGAACGGCCAATTCGGCGCGGGAAAGCGCCCAGGCGCGCAACATTTTAGTTTCCGGATCAATATAATTAAAAGACAAATCGCCATAAATAAGCGGACGGGAAAGAACCGCAAGCGCCGGTTCAATATCGCGAACGGTAATTGTCGGCTGGAATATCCGGAGTGGAATGAAAATGGGCGCGAATGATAAACGCCCCATCGCTTCTTTAATCTGACGCTCAATCGCCGGATATTCAAACGTCAAACCGGCTTTTTCCGGAACAACGCGCGGCGCCATGTCTGTTTCGGGAAAATCAAATACCACCGCGGCATTTTTGGCCGGATCTTCCTGACCTTTCAAAACGCCGGCTAAAACGGCGCGAAAGGCTGCGTCATTCGCCGTGGTCGGCGCCAAGAGCGTATGCGGCTTGATAAAACCATACAATACCGGAAGCAACAATCTTTGCCTTATATTTCCGGCGCGGCCGGCGGAGAGGGCGAGCGCGGAAAGAGCGTCACTGTCCAAACGAACCACCTCTTCGGTGGCATCGCTCCCGGAAACTGGCTTAAACAGATTGCGGCTGTTCACGCCATCGGACGCGGCTATAATCAGCTCAATCCCCTCTTTAGCGTAACGATTATTAATATTCTCAATAAAGTTTTTTACCGTCACGGCCGAGAGCCCGCCCAAATCATAATTGCCTACTCTCACTCCCGGGTAGACCAGCCCGGCGTACCGTTCCACGTAGAGTAAAGTGGAAAAAAATAAAACAAAACCAAGAAGAACAAACACCGCAAAAATAACAAAAAATATCCGAGCCAGCGTGCGGAAATGAGAAAAACTCGCGGCATCAACAATGACCCGGCGTAATTCTTCCATAATCATCTCTGTATTTTACTTATTCCTCTACCACTAAAATAGGAATGGATTGTTTCGCCCGAACTTTCGGCAAAAAAACAACCAGTACTCCGTTCTTGTATTCTGAACGCGCCAGTTCGCTCGTTACGTCTACCGGCAGGACAATCGTGCGCGAGAACCGGCCCCAATAACACTCTTCATAAAACGCTCGCGCCGAAACCGAAATCGGGGGCTGGCGCGTGCCGCGAATCGTCAAAAAATCATTCTGCAAATTCAACTCAATGTCTTCGGGCCGCGTGCCGGCCATAGTCGCCACCACCACCAAATCAGTTTCGGTTTCAAACACATCCACCGCCAGCTGACCCTCGGAATGTTCTTCGGCCCACGATGCCTCATCGGGAGAAAGGGTGGAAGAACCAAAATCTACGGCGGTTAATTGCCCTCCCCCGATAATGGCTAAGTTAGTCTTGCGCTCAAACATAGACGCGGGTGATATAGACGTAGTATAACATAGCGAAAAGAAACAGCCAAACTGCGGAGTTCTTGTGTTGACCAAAGATAAATACTTTGCTATCATGAATAGTGTTATTTTTGAAAATTCCGCCGCGGTGCCCGCCCGCCTCACAAGCTTAGCTTGCGAGGCGGGCGGGCAGGGCTCATTGATAGAGTACAGCAAGAGGGTATGTTCTACACATACGTATTACAGAGTCAAAAAGATACTAAACTTTACATAGGCTATAGCGAAGATCTGCGAAGAAGACTCCATGAACACAATGCTGGACTCGTACCAGCAACTAAAGAACGGTCGCCGATGAAACTAGTTTACTATGAAGCTTGTCAACAAAAGGCTAAAGCAATCGAACGAGAAAAATATTTTAAAACTGGTTTTGGGAGACGGTTCTTAAAAATGAGAATATAAGCCGCGGTAGCTCATTGGTAGAGCGCTGCCCTGAAGAGGCAGGCGTAGACAGTTCGATTCTGTCCCGCGGCACCAAGACAACATAACTAACGGGCTGTGGCTCAATTGGCTAGAGCACCTGGTTTGGGACCAGGGGATTGAGAGTTCAAGTCTCTCCAGCCCGACAAAGTTAAACTTTCGTTTTTTTCGGCCAAAATTGGAAACGGATTTTTCCGCAACCAAGCCACTTTTCTGTCGACCAGGCGGCGGTTCGTTCCGTTTTTTGCCACAAACGATTTGATTTCATACAAATCGTTGGACACTGCCAATTTTTTCGCTTGGTGAGCGGACTTCCAAAATTCTTGTAAAGGTTCAATCCAAGAAATGCCTTTTCGCCCAAAATCAGACTTTTCAGAAAAAAGGTCTGTTTTTATTTTAATCAGTTCCTCTTTTTTAAGAAGATAAGTTTCTTTTTCAATCGTACCTTCTAAATATGAATCCACTAACTTATTAAGTTTTAATTCTGTATCCTGCATTTTATTTTCTAAATTTTGGGCGAAAAAGGCATTATTATTTTTAAATTCTTCTTTCCATTTTTCAATTCGGGCAAGCCCTTGTTCGTGCCACTCATCAGAAATGGCGACTTTTTGAAGCTGTTCTTTTATTTGTTCGGCTAATTGTTTTTCTTGCAAATATTTTTGCGAGCAAGGCCCGAGCCGTTTAGTACATCTGCAGTATCTATATGTCCCGCCACAACCGTGCACATATTGAGCTGTAATAGCCGCTCCGCATTCACCACAGGTTAATAATCCAGTTAGTGGGAAGTTATGGCTTTCTTTTCTTTTTCTTGGCCTTGCTCGAGATTTTAGTATTTTCTGTACAGCTTCAAAAGTCGCCAAGTCAATAATTTTAGGAAAACAGCCCTCGTGGGTTTCCTTCTCATACTCTATGAGTCCTAAATATGCTTTATTGGTTAACATTCTTTGCAAAGTCGCTTTGCATAAGGGCTTGCCCGAACCGCTCACCACGCCATAAAAACTCAGGCGTTGGCTTAGACTTTGTAGAGTATATTGGCTGGTCGCAAAATCCTCAAACGCTTTTTTAACCGCCCTAGATTTAATAGGGTCTATTTCTAAATTTCTAGTCTTAGGATTATTTAAATAGCCAAAAGGAGCGCGACTGGGCCACTCGCCACGCCTGAGTTTTTGGCGAATACCACGCTTTACATTTTCACTTAAATTGTCTGAATAATATTTACTCTGCCCGAAAGCTACCTGCAACATAAATAGCCCTTGCGGAGTTGGTTCAAACCAAAAAGTGGGAAAGCGCAAAGTGAAAATGTAAAGCGTGGAAAAAATTGGCAGTGTTGTCCCGATTAATTTGGGACAGTGGCAAAAAACGGAAACACAAATTGTGTTTAGCCGTCTACGGCTACGAACCGCCGCCTGGTCGACAGAAAAGTGGCTTGGTTGCGGAAAAATCCGTTTCCAATTTTGGCCGAAAAAAACGAAAGTTTAACTTTGTCGCAAATACTGAACGAAGCGCGAACCTTTTTTGAAAAGAATTTTTAATCCGGCGGGCGGAAGGGGGGTCTGGGGGGAATTCCGCCCGCCTGTAATTGTAATTTTGCCTTCGTCCCGAGCTCAGGCCGAGGGGAAAAATTGGGGGGCTTTCTTTTGGCGAGCGGCGTTTTTTCGTATTCGCTTACGCGAATGCGTCGCCGACCCGATTTGCGCTTGCCCCACCCTCCCGTGCGCGCGCAATTGCTGGCTCCCTTGTATAATTTGCTTTATTATAATATCCTAATTTTGGATATTCCTAATTTGAATATATCATATATTAATGACTAATACAATACATACTAAAAAATATCAACAATTTGTTAAACGTTTAAAAGACGTTCGTCTTGAAGTTGGATTAAAACAAATTGACGTGGCTAAGAAATTTAAAAAGCCACAGTCTTATGTTTCCAAAGTAGAAGCAGGAGAACAAAGGGTAGATGTAATAGAACTACAGATGTTTGCAAAATTGTACCACAAAAGCCCTAATTACTTTTTGGACTAAAAAATTTCATCCACCCCCTAGTTTGACAAAACTACTAAAACGTGCTAAACTGTTCTGTTAGGATTGTTCTTTGTATTTGGCTATATAATGGGTTATTTTGGCCTTCTCCGTGTGTATTTTTAAATAAGTAAGCATAGAGAAGGCCATAAACAAGGTGGCTTTCCTCTTTGCCGAGTCGGTGAGGAGTAAGCCCTTTGTATAAAAGGGCAGGAGCAAGGATCATGAGCGATCACCGCAGCCTGGCACACTTGGAGGAACAGCTCGGCGTCGAGCGGTTCCGGGCACTGATCGACTCGGGCAACACCGGGAAGGTCAAGGACGCCATCCCGACCACGATGACCGTCGGCGGCCGCACCTACGACCTCCTCGGCTTCCTCCAGGGAGACGAGAAGCAAGTGGTCGGCCACA
>CAZHFX010000022.1:0-15714 GCA_964531745.1 uncultured Gammaproteobacteria bacterium | reverse complement strand
GTTCCATCCAATCCATAGTGGCCTCGCCTTCATGCACCTCGCCGATTTTGTGTTTCTTGCCGGTATAAAAAAGCACGCGCTCCGTGGTGGTGGTTTTGCCAGCATCAATGTGCGCCATGATGCCGATATTGCGAGTTTTGTCTAAAGAGTATTCGCGGGGCATAAAAAAATTATCTAGAGAATCTCGCAAAGTGAGCAAAGGCTTTATTAGCCTCAGCCATGCGATGCACATCGTCGCGTTTCTTAATGGCATCGCCGAGGCCCTGACTGGCTTCAAACAAAACCGTCGCCAATTTCTTGGCCATCGCCTGGCCTTTCTTGGCGCGAGCGGCGCCGATAATCCAGCGGAATGACAGCGCGCTCTGACGCTCGCCGCGCACCGGCATCGGCACCTGGTAGTTGGCCCCGCCAACGCGGCGAGTGCGCACTTCCAATTGCGGAGACAGGTTGCGCATGGCGTCCTCAAATACTTTAAGGCCGTCACGCTTGGCGAGAGCGGCGACCGATTCCAAGGCATCATAAACGATTCCCTGGGCTACGGTTTTCTTGCCCTTGACCATGACGTAGTTGATAAACCGGCCCAAGAGCACGTTGCCATACTTTGGATCGGGTTTAATATCTCGTATTTTGGCTCGTTTTCCACGCATATTCTCTAGTGAGTAGTGAGTAAGAGGTAGGGAGTAAATCCGCCGCAACGGCGGATGCGCCCGCCCGCGCCGGCGAAGCCGGCTGGAAAGACGCGTTATTTCTTCGCCGCCTTCGGGCGTTTGTTGCCATACAACGAACGGCCGCGACGGCGATTAGCGACGCCTTGCGTATCATAAATACCGCGCACAATGTGGTAGCGCACGCCCGGCAAATCTTTCACGCGTCCGCCGCGGATAAGCACGATAGAGTGTTCCTGCAGGTTATGGCCCTCTCCCGGAATATAGGCAATAACTTCCATGCCGTTGGAAAGACGGACCTTGGCGACCTTGCGCAAAGCGGAGTTTGGTTTCTTCGGGGTGGTAGTATACACCTTGGTACAGACACCGCGCTTGAAACTGGTTCCCTTGCGGAAATAAGTGGTGCGGCGGTGCAAATTATCAACAGTAAATTGCAAGGCCGGGGTTTTGGTTTTTCTAACCTTGGCCTGGCGCGGTTTTCTGATAAGCTGGTTGAGTGTAGGCATAGTTATTTTTGAAATAAAAAGACTGAACTATTTTTGCTCAGCCACGAGTCGCGCCTCCGCCAACTGGCGGGCGACGGATAGTTCATGTTCTGACAACAGAATAACAGAGGCAGGGAGAAATGTCAAGACATTGACTTTTTCTAAATTTGCGTTAAGATATTCGCCAGGCTTGAAACCCCGGAGGCAACCATGAGTCTGAGAGTGCACTTTGAAGAGAGGCGCCGAGGGTCGTTTTACAGGATGCTGGCCATCCTGACCGTCGGAGGAACCCAGTACGAGTACTTCACCATGATTGACGCGCTCGCGGCGGTGCGCGCGCTGAAGGAGGTCAGCGACGAGGAGAGGGGAACGGCAGAAACCGCCATCAAGGGATCCAAAGTCTGGTACTCGGAGACGCAGAGGTACCCTCCCCCCGAATGGTACTCGCCCTCGCCGCGGTACGAGTTCGGAGCCGCCTAGCACGACGGCGCGAGCCAACAGCCCGCCCTCAATCACGCCAACGCGTGATTGAGGGCGGGCGCTACATTCTATATAAGAACTATTCCCCAAATAAAGAGGAATTTTTTATTACAAAATAATTATAAATCTTCCAAATCCTTCAAAAAACTGCCCGGCCTTATTTTAATCGGCCTATCTTCAGCAATATATTCCACGCCAGCTCCCGCGTCGTTCAGCGCCGTCGTGTTCATAAGAATAGAGCAGTCATCAATCAACGCGGGGTTGATTTCATTTAAAAACATACTGGGCCCGGATAAAAAATCGCCATAGGAGCCACCCGCCATCGGGTAGGTCAAAAAAAGCTGGCGCTTGGCCCTGGTGATAGCCACATAAAAAAGACGACGTTCTTCCTCAAGGCCATTATCTTCTTTAAGCGCCCGATCACTCGGAAAACTGCCGCTGGCCAAATTCATCACAAACACCGCGCCCCACTCCAGCCCCTTGGCCTGATGAATAGTGGAGAGGATAATTTTTTCTTTCGGCTCGGTATTTTCTTCTTGGCCAATGAGTGAAAAAGATTCTTGCAGAGTAGCATCGGCTAAAAAATTTTCTAAGTCATCATAACGCTCGGCGAAGATGGCTAATTGTTTTATGTCGGCCAGACGATCGCGGCTGTCAATAAATTCGCTATCCAGATAATCGCGATAGGGCGATTGGGTTAAGACAGCGATGAGGGTAGCTGGCGAACGTACGGTAGCCGCGAGAAGCTTGTCCCAGATAGCGAGAAAATTACCCCAACCGGTTTGGGCTTTGGGGCCAAGAACATCGCGACCGATTGTTCGTATTTGGTCGTAACTGTCATTCTTCGTCCGCTCGCCTAGGCGAGCGGACGAAGAATCTCTTACACTTTGTTCAAGGGATCCTTCCTCGCCAGCCGGCGAGTCAGGATGACACAAGCGACGAATCGCTTGTGTCACCTTTTGCGCCGCGGCCGGACCAATGCCCTCTTCGTGGAGTAACACGCGCAACCACGCCGCCGTGTCAGCTAGATTATTCATGAGGCGCAGATAGGCCAAAATGTCTTTAATGTGGGCGCGTTCAAAAAAGCGCACCCCGCCGCGATAATCGTATGGAATGCCCCGGCGCACCAGCTCTACTTCCAGCATTTGCGAATGATGGGCGGCGCGAAACAGCGTGGCAATTTCTTTGGGCGGCGTGCCCGCCTGCAAAAGCTCTTCAATTTTGGAGGCGATAAAATTCCCCTCGGATTGCTGATCCATCTGCGGGAAGAGCTGCGGCCGCGCGCCCGTTTCCAGCGTCTTTAATTTCTTCTGATACTGGTCGCGGTTGTTGGCAATCACGCCGTTGGCCAAATCCAAAATTTCCCGGCTGGAGCGATAATTAGTCGTAAGAAAAAACACTTTAGCATCTGGATATCCTCCGCCCGCCGAGGCGGACCGCCCGCCATGGCGGGCGGGAAATTGTAAAATATTTTGAATGTCCGCGGCGCGGAATGAGTAAATGCTTTGAGCGTCGTCGCCGACCACCAGAACATTTTTATGCACAACAGCAAGCTGTTTAATAATAGACGCCTGAATTTTGTTGGTATCTTGATATTCATCCACCAAAATGTACTGAAACTGGCTGGCATATTTCTCCTGTACCTTGGGCTGGCGCAACAAAACGAGCAGGTTGATTAAGAGGTCGTCAAAATCCATCGCGTTCGCTGATTTTTTTCTCAAACGATAATCGTTCGCAATTATGCCGATCTGCTCTATGAACGGCAACCACTGCGGATAGCGTTCTTCTATCACTTCGGCGATCGCCCGTTCCGCGTTGGTGGCAAAACTGATGATGCCCTGAACCGCCGCGGCCGACGGAAAACGCCTCGCGCCCTCCCCGCCAGATTTAACCTCTTTAATGCCAAGCTTCAAAAGCGATTGGCTGTCGTCGCTGTCCAATACCGTAAATCCGCCAGCCGGCGGATTACCATAACCCAAGAGCGGCGCGTAAACGCGCAAAATCCGATAAGCGATGTGGTGAAACGTCCCTGACCACGGGAGTGGTTTTCCGCTGTTCGTTAATTTTTCTACCCTCTCTTTCATCTCCCCTGCCGCCTTATTCGTAAACGTCACCAACAAAATATTTTCCGCCGGAATCCCTTGCTCTAACAAATACGCCACCCGATACGTAATCGTCCGCGTCTTCCCGCTCCCCGCTCCGGCTAAAACCAAACACGGCCCGTCGCCGTGTTCAACTACGTTTAATTGTTCCGCGTTTAATTCTTTGGCAAAGTCAACCATAGAGCCTCATCGTACCATAGCTTGATTTTTTATTCAAAATTAGTTAAAATCACTCAACATTGTATGCCATTTTTTGAACTAAAATCTAAAGACAAAAATTCCCGCGCCCGCGCCGGAATCATTCACACCGACCACGGCGATATTGAAACGCCGATATTTATGCCGGTTGGCACCCAAGCGACAGTAAAGACTTTGGACAGTCGCGACCTTAGCGACATGCAGGCGCAAATAATTTTAGGCAACACCTACCACCTGCATCTGCGGCCCGGCGAAAATGTTATCGCCGAAGCGGGTGGCTTACACAAATTCATGAATTGGGACAAACCGATTCTTACTGACAGCGGCGGTTTTCAAGTTTTCAGTTTGGGTTTGCAAAAAAAATCAGAAAATAAAGTTGCTGTTAAAAAAATGAACCAGCAGGAAGAAGTGCCCCCCGAACAGCTGGTGTCCATAGACGAGGAGGGTGTCACCTTTAAATCTCACATCGACGGCTCCACGCATCGCTTTACACCCGAGTCGGCGATTGATACCGAACATCGGCTGGGCGCTGATATTATTATGGCCTTTGACGAATGCACGCCCGATACAGCCAGCCGCGAATACACGGCCGAGGCCATGGAACGCACCCACCGCTGGGCCGAACGCAGCTTCACGGCCCACGAAAAAAATACTACATACCACGGCTATCGCCAATTTCTGTTTGGCATCATCCAGGGCGCGAACTATGAAGACTTGCGCAAAGAGTCGGCGCAATTTATTTCCTCTTTAAACTTTGACGGCATCGCCATTGGCGGCGAATCAATCGGCTACAACATGGAGGCCACCGCGAATATTTTGGATTGGGTTTATCCGCTCATTCCGGAAAACAAACCGCGCTACGCCATGGGTGTTGGGCTCTACCCCGCCGACCTCTTGGTAGCGATTGAACACGGCGTGGATATGTTTGATTGCGTCGCCCCCACCCGCCTCGCGCGGCATGGGATGCTGTTTTGTTTTGATAAAGAAAAAAAACACCGCCTGAACATCAAGAACGTCCGCTATATCAAAGACGCGGGCCCGATTGACGCGGACTGCGACTGCTCTACCTGCCTCAACTACTCCCGCGCCTACCTCCATCACCTTTTTGCCGCTGACGAAATGACCGGCTTGCGCTTGGCGAGCATTCACAATTTACGTTTTATGCTCAAGCTGATGGAACAGGCGCGGCAAGCGATCGGCGCCGATAGCTGGCAAAACTTGCTAAAAAAATGGGGAGTGAAGTGAATTAAAATTTGGGTAAATCAGATATATCTGCTAGTATATGAAGAGCATTTTCTCCCCTATGTCTAAACCTGTCATTATCTCCGGCATTCAGCCGACCGGCAACCTTCACATCGGCAACTACCTCGGCGCGGTGAAAAACTGGGTGGAACTCCAGAACTCCGGCAAATACGAGCTGTACATTTTCATTGCCGACCTGCACGCGCTTACTGGCGCGCAAACGGCCGCGGAACGGCGCGAACAAATTTTAGTAACGGCCGCGGAGCTATTAGCGGCGGGCCTTGACCCTAAAAAAACAATTTTCTTCGTCCAGTCGCATGTGCCCGAACATACGGAGCTGGCATGGATTTTTAATACCGTCACACCCAACGCGGAGCTTTACCGCATGACCCAGTTTAAAGATAAATCGGAACGGCAAGAAAAAAATATTAATGCCGGACTTTTCACCTACCCCATTTTGCAGGCGGCGGATATTCTTTTGTACCGAACAACGCTGGTGCCGATCGGCCAAGACCAGGTGCAACATTTGGAATTAACCAGCGACATCGCGCGCTGGTTTAACAATCGCTACAGCGAATACTTCGCTCCGGTAAAACCGCTCCTTACAGCGGTGCCAAAGGTGATGAGTTTGCTGGAACCAACCAAAAAAATGAGCAAGAGCCTGGGCCTGGGCCACACGCTGGAACTAGCAGATGAGCCAGCGGTAATTTTGAACAAACTTAAAAAAGCGGTAACGGCCACCGAGGGCGGCCAGGGGGCGCCGGGCGCGGCTAATCTCCTCCTGCTACTCAAACAGTTCGGCCAGGCGTCTGTTTATAAAGAGTTTGCCGAAGCCGAAAAAAACGGTATAATTCAATATGGACAGCTGAAACAAGAACTGGCAAGCGCTATCAGCGGCTATTTTGAAAAATTCCGACTAGCGCGGAAAATTAAACTAAAAAATAAACCGGAAGAAATTGAAAATTATCTAAAAACCGGAGCCGAGCAGGCCCGGCGCGCGGCGGAAAAAACGATGTCCGACGTGCGCCGATTAGTTGGGTTGCGCTAAAAATTAAAAATTTAGTAATTTAATAAATCATTATGGAAACAACGTCCGGCAATAAACCGTTGATCATAAAAACTCTATACCTTTACGTCGTTTCGCTGGTGGCTTTATTTATGGTGATTTTTTCAGTCGCCGACTTAATAAATATCGCACTCCGGACTTTTGTTTTCACCAAGGCTGACAGTTACGGGTACTACCCGCAGCCAGCGTGCGAAACCGCTTCAGCCAGCAGTACTCCGGAAGTTACCAAAGAAAAACAGCCTTACTGCGTTAATGAAGAGCGGCAAAAAAACCTTGAGCAAGACAATCGCTCCGCGCAACGCCAGCGCGATTTAGTCCGCGATATTTCTTTCATCGTCGTCGGCGTTCCCCTCTTCCTTTATCATTGGGGAGTAATTAGAAAAAAAGAAATTGTGTAAAATATGCCCGAAGAGAAAAACCACGCCGATGAAGCCCTGCCGGAAACGCCAGAATTGCGGGCGGCATTTTTGAGAGCCCGAGCAGCGGCGAGAAGGTTGGCCGCGGCCAACCAGGGCGCCTCAGCGCGCCCGGCCAAGGAAGCGGCGGCGCCGGCTACAGGTGAAAATGAAGTTGTCGCTCCTCCCGAAGAGGCGGAACGCGACAAACCAGACCCAACTGCCGGCCAAGAATGGGTGGAATACTTCCGCAAAAAGGAAAAATAAGGTGAATTCGGACTTTGTAAAAACTTAATACGCTTTGGCGAACACGGCTTGAATATTTGTTTTTTCGCCGCACGCCAGGCACTCGCCGGCTTTTGACTTCAGATCAAAGGGCAGACAACGAATAGTCGCTTTGGTTTCTTCTTTTATTTTGGCTTCGCACTTGGCGTTTCCGCACCAAGGCGAAATGACGAATCCCGGATCAGCTTCCATGACTTTTTTAAACTTGCCATAATCGGCGATCATTTGGGTGTGTTCGGTTCTGAATTTCAAAGCGCGGTCAAAAAGATTGGTTTGGATTTTTTCCAACAACTTGGTTACTTCGCTCGCCAAATCCGCTTGGGCAATTTTCATTTTTTCACTGGTGTCGCGGCGAGCGACCATAGCACAGTTATTGGCTAAATCTTTGGGGCCAATTTCAATACGTACGGGTACGCCTTTTTTTTCCCATTCATAAAATTTCGGACCGGGGCGCAGGTGCCAGCGTTTATCCACTTCAGTGCGAATGCCTGCTTTGTTAAAAACTTCAACAAATTCCTGAACTTTGGCCAACACGGCAGTTTGTTCTTCGGCGCTCCCGGCGATTGGAATAATTACCACTTGCGTCGGAGCGATTTTGGGCGGCAAAACTAAGCCGGCATCATCGCTATGCGCCATAATCAGAGCGCCGATGAGGCGAGTGCTGACTCCCCAGCTGGTTTGGTGGCCAAATTCTTCTATTCCTTCGGCATTTAAAAATTTCACATTAAAGGCTTTGGCAAAATTTTGCCCGAGCAAATGCGAGGTGCCGGCTTGCAGAGCTTTACCGTCTTGCATCAAACCTTCAATACAATAGGTGCGCACGGCACCGGCGAATTTTTCGGAGTCGCTTTTAACGCCGGTCAAAACCGGAATAGCCAAATATTCTTCGGCGAATTTACGATAAACCTCCAGCATCTCTTGGGCAAAACTATCGGCCTCATCTTCACTGGCATGCACGGTATGGCCTTCTTGCCATAAGAATTCCGTGGTGCGCAAAAATAAACGGGTGCGCATTTCCCACCGCACCACATTGGCCCATTGATTGATGAGCAGGGGCAAATCGCGATAAGAATGAATCCAATGAGAATAAACTTCGTACATGATGGTTTCCGAAGTGGGGCGAATAACGAGCGGCTCTTCCAATTCTTTGCCGCCGCCATGAGTAACAACCGCGCATTCCGGAGCAAAACCCTCCACGTGCCGGGCTTCGCGTTTCAAATAACTTTCGGGAATAAATAACGGGAAATAGGCGTTCTTAACCCCTTTAGCTTTAAACATATCATCAAGCTCGCGTTGCATCCGCTCCCAAATGGCATAACCGGTGGGCTTAATAACCATGCAGCCTTTGACCGGCGAATGCTCGGCCATATCGGCCGCCGCGATAACATCTAAATACCACTGGGAATAATCTTGCGCGCGGGTGGTGAGTTTTCTAGTTTCGCCAGCCGATCCATTTTTTGCGGGTTGTTTGGGCATAGACATATATTTAATTATTCCAATATATCATTAAACGCACAGAAAAGAAAGAAATTATTAAATATAGACGCTTAATCTTGACAAAATTGCCATTTTAGAATATAATTCAGCCACTTTTAATTCAGGTGGGACCCTCCGCCAAAGGCGAACACAGCGCCATTCGGAGGGGCTACTACCACTAACATACCAAACGTATGTCCAAAAGAATGGCCGCCCTCGCGGCAAAAGTAGACAAAAAAAAGGTCTACGCTATAGATGAAGCCGTCAAGCTTCTCAAAGAAACCAGCGGCGTCAAATTTGACGCGAGTGTGGAGATTCACGCCAACTTGGGCATTGACCCCAAAAAAGGCGAACAGCAAATTCGCGCCACCGCCACTCTGCCGCACGGCACGGGAAAAAACAAAAAACTCGCCGCGTTCGTCGCTCCGGAAAAAGAAAAGGAAGCGAAAGACGCCGGAGCCGATGTGGTTTATGGCGAGGAAGATATCAAAAAAATAAAAGATACCGGCAAAATTGATTTTGAAATTGCCGTCACCACGCCAGATATGATGCCAAAACTAGCCGCGATCGCTAAAGTGCTGGGACCCAAAGGCTTGATGCCAAACCCAAAAACAGAAACGGTCAGCCCCAACCTCAAAAAAATGATTGAGGAATTAAAAAAGGGTAAAATCACTTTCAAAAATGATGACACTTCCAACATTCATCAAATCGTCGGCAAAGCGAGCTTCTCGGAGGCACAACTAAAAGAAAATATTACGGCTTTTTTGGAAGCTCTTAAAAAGGCCAAGCCTTCTACCGCCAAGGGAACATACATCAAAAGCTTGTCGGTGTGCACCACCATGGGCCCGGCTATTCGCCTCTCCGAAACGATCTAACAAAAAATCACAATGAAAAATCCTCTCCCTTTTGGGGGGAGGATTTTTTTCTACCCGCGCATTGACAGGCCATGTTTGTCTGCTATACTACTTGAAATTTCTTATCCTTCCTAACAACGCCAACTATGGCCGAAACCACCTACGTTCGTCCCAGCTGGGACGAATATTTTATGGAAATCGCCAATACCGTATCAAAACGGGCCACTTGCGATCGCGGCCGTTCGGGATGCGTAATAGCGCGCGATAAACAGGTTTTGGTAAGCGGGTACGTGGGCGCTCCTGGCGGCCTCTCCCACTGTGACGAAATCGGCCACCAAATGAAATCAACCATCCACGAAGACGGCCGTAAGACGGATCACTGCGTCCGCACCACTCACGCCGAACAAAATGCCATTTGCCAAGCGGCAAAATCAGGCATCGCCATCAACGGCGCCACTCTTTACTGCCGAATGACGCCTTGCGCCGTCTGCGCCAAGATGATCATAAATTCGGGTATCAAGCGCGTGGTTTGCGAAAAAAAATACCAGGCGGCAGCTGATTCTGAAGCCATGTTCCGGCAAGTCGGCGTTGAGTTGGCATACTTTAGCGAGGAGATCCAGCAATATCTTAAAAAATGATATGCCTAAAATTATCCTCGGCCTCGTAGGCGAAATAGCCGCCGGAAAAAGCACGGCCACGGAATATCTGAAACAAAAATACGGAGCAGTATCGTTCCGTTTTTCTGATCCGCTCCGCGATATACTCGCGCGCTTGCATATAGAAAATTCCCGCCCCAACTTGCAGGCTCTCTCCACGTTTTTGCGCCGGCAATATGGCGAGGACCTGCTCTCCAAAGTGATGGCGCTGGATGCAGGGCAGTCGCCCTCCCAGCTCATCATCACCGAGGGCATCCGTCGGCCGACGGATGCCGCCGATTTAAAAAAATTTGATAACTTCCATATTATCTCGCTGGCCGCACCGGAGCGAACGCGCTACCAGCGACTTATCCAGCGCTCCGAAAACGCCGACGATAAAACTAAAACCTGGGAACAGTTTCAGGCCGACGGGCGGGCGGAATCTGAACAAAAAATTAAAGAGACCGCGGCGCAGGCGGATTTTATTATTGATAATAAAGGAACGACTAAACATCTGTACAGACAGATTGATGATGTTGTTAAAAGGCTTCAATCATAAACGTCATTATGAAGGTCGCAATAAAACGAATTGATAAAACACTGCCACTGCCCGTTTACCAGACGCCGGGCGCGGTGGCGTTTGATCTTTACGCGCGCGAAGCCGCCGCTATCCCGCCCCAAAGCGTGGCGCGCATTCCCACGAACGTTATTATTGAGGTGCCGGCGGGCTATATGCTCTATGTAAAAGACCGCTCCAGCACGGCCAGTCGCAAAAAGCTTCTGGCCACCGCCGGATTCGTTGACCAGGATTATTGCGGCGAAGGCGACGAAATCCTCCTCCAGGTGTATAATTTTAGTCAGGAGCCGGTGACAGTGGAGCGCGGCGAACGCCTCGGGCAGGGGGCGCTGATAAAAATTGAAAGGGCCGAATGGATAGATGTTGACCAGCTGTCCGCCAAGAACCGCGGCGGCTTCGGCACGACCGGCCATAGTCATTGACAGTATGAAAAAAAAGAACTCAACCAAAGCCGGCGCGGTGGCGGCGCAGGCCAAAGTTATACTGCAAGAGTTTAAGCAACGGCTGGAAGAAATCCGCCAGGAAGCGCTGACGCTGATAGGAGCGCATGAGCAGAAAAAAATATCAGCCGTTCGGCAAGGCATCAAAAATATAATCGCCTAATTTTTTATTTGCGCTATGAGAAGATACCTTGAACCGGAAGAAGGCGGCCTCGGCGGCCTGGCTGAACGTACGCCGCGGCCGTCGCCAGCGCGCGAAACAGTCGAACAGCCAGCCGACGCCGCAGTCGTTATTGAACGCTCGCTCGGGCAAATTAAAGCCGAGAAAGAAGCCCTGCAAAGACATATAAAAGGGCTGTCTAGACTAGTGGAATCGCCGAGCGATGTTCGCGCTCTGGAAAATTTACAAAAACGGGCCGACAGATTGGCGGCGGAATACGCTGATAAAATTGCCGCTCTCAACGATGCGGGAGAGGAAGACGAGGTGACAGAAGTGGACATCTTGCCCAATGAGATGGGTGAAGTCGATGTCGCTGAAACTAAAGAGAGCCGGCCAGCCGAGCCGAAACTGTCCGCGTTCCAAGAACGCGTCAACAAACGCGTGGCCGCGTGGAAAGCGCAACTTAAGCCAGTTGTTGAAACAACGGAACAAAAAGGCCAATTCCAGTATCTGCTTGACGAAGCCGCCAAGAAACAGCCCGCTCCAAATTCAGAGATTCAAAAAAGACCGCCCCCGCCGCCAGAAGACTGGGCTGACGAGGAAAAAACAGAACCTGGAGAGCCATTTAAGGCGGAACAAAATCTTGCCGCAGGAGAAGAGCTCGGTGAAAAAGCCGAGGCTCTAGCGCGAGAACAAGGCATCAAAGCATTTCTCACCCCAGAAGAACAGATGGCGGAGCAGGCGGAGGAGCGGGAAAAAATGATTCAACTGCTTGAAGAAGCGGAGCTTGATTTGGATATAGAAAAAAATACAGAATTGCGCCAAGGCCTGCCAAGAGACGCCGGAGACCGACTGGTGGCTTTAGAAATTGCCCAACAACAAGCTAAAGACATACTACATATTACCGATGAAATTGCCCCTATAAAGGAGGCGGCCTGGTTGCTGAGCGCCTTACCTGAAGAAAATGAACTGGATGGCCCGGAACAAAGCCCCTCTGGCAACAAAAGGGAACAAACACTGGCCGAAGAAAAACAGCAACTCAAAGAGGGGGAACGGAACCGGCGTGATCTTGAACGGCTCTCAAAAACTCCGACAACAGCGAGGGAAAACGCCGGCTACGATGCCCTGCGCGCTTACAAAGACTACGCCACCGAGTTTGCTCCGAGGGCCAGCTTGCCCGACCGATCGTTTTTGGAAACAACGCTCGCCCTTGGCGGCAATCAGAAAAAAATCGCGCGCGAACTACTGGAATCTTACCGGCGCTACTGCGTCAAACAAAATAGCCGGAAAAAGCCCAAGATGAGTTTGGAAAAATTCGTATCCGATAACCCGGCTCTGAATACCAAAAAACCGGAGCGCCGTGAAGCGGTCAATAATCTGCGCGTGTTTTTTGGCTTAAAAAAACAGCCGACGGAAAACCCCCCGTCTCCGCCTAGTTTATTGGGGAAGGTGTGGGGATTCTTTCGCCGGCAAAAAACATCCTAGCTTGTCGCTATGCGAGCCTATCTTGATATCGTGAAAAAGGTGTTGGAACAGGGCGTAAAAAAAGCGGATCGCACCGGCACTGGCACGCTCGCGATCGCCGGTGCCATGTTTGAACATGATATGGCCGAAGGGTTGCCCCTGCTCACCACCAAAAAAGTGCCATTCAAAGTGGTGGCGACCGAGCTGGAATTTTTTATCAAAGGTATCACGGACAAACAGTGGCTCAAAGATCGCAACTGCCATATTTGGGACGAATGGTGCTCGCCTCTGAAAATTCCCTATGACCACGACGAGGCCACCAAGAAAAAAATGGCCGACGAACGCGACCTCGGCCCAATTTATGGTTTTCAATGGCGGCATTTCGGAGCGGATTACGCGAGTTATGACACAAATTACAGCGGCCAAGGCGTCGATCAATTAAAAAAATTAGTGGAAACTATAAAAACCAACCCAAATGACCGGCGCATGCTGGTCTGCGCCTGGAATCCGATCCAGCTTCCGGAAATGGCTCTGCCTCCCTGCCATTATAATTTCCAAATAACCGTAATAAACGGCCGCTTGAATTTGATGTGGAACCAGCGCTCGGTAGATACTATGCTCGGTTTGCCTTTCAACATTACCAACTATGCCCTATTATTACATCTGCTCGCCAAAGAAACTAATCTTAAAGAGGGCGGGTTAATCGGATTTTTGGGCGACGTGCATATTTATTTGAACCATATTGACGGTGCCAAAGAGCAGTTGACCCGCGACCCTAACCTCTACCCGCTGCCCCAAATTGAAACCAAAAATTTCACTTCTATATTTAACTGGCAGCATACTGACACTGAACTCACCGGCTATCAGAGCTACCCAAAAATTCCGTTTAAAATAGCAATATAAGTCTGTTTTAATCCTCACTTAATCTGTCTAAATCTGTGTTTTCTCTGATCGCCGCGGTGGCCAAAAATAATTGTATCGGGAAAAATAACAAAATTCCTTGGAATATACCAGAAGATTTTCAATATTTTAAAAAAACTACTTTGGGAAAAACTTGCGTCATGGGGCAGGCTACCTTTGAATCAATTTTGGGGTACCTCGGCAAACCATTGCCGGGAAGAAAAACCGTGGTGGTAACCTTGGACAAAAATTATCAAGCTCCGGCCGGAGTGGTGATTTTATTTTCTTTAGACGACGTGTTTTCTCAATTGCAAAATGAGGATGTTTTCATCTGCGGCGGCGCCAGCATTTATCGCCAGACTATTGACCGAGTTGACACGCTATACATCACCCAAATAGATAAAATTGTGGACGGCGACGTATTTTTTCCAGAAATCAATAAAAATATCTGGAAAGAAACCTGGCGTGAAAATCATGAAGGGTTTGCTTTTGTTATCTACAAAAAATAACTATGTTCATCATCGTTGACGGTCTGGACGGTAGTGGCAAAAGCACCATCATTGAAGCGTGGAAAGACCGCCTAAAAAAAGAAGGCAGCGGCATCTTTGACCTGCGCGCGTACTGGAAAGAGCATGGGCGCTCGCCCGAGCTTGATGAACTTAAAGCCTATGATTTCATTTTCAGCGCCGAGCCCAGCTACAGCGGAGTGGGCAAAATTATCCGCGAAGAGCTGATTAAAAACGGCTCGCGCTACCCCGAGTTCGCCATTGCCGAAGCCTATTCTTTAGACCGCCTGATTCTTTACACCAAACTCTTGATACCACTTCTCAAACAGGGCCGGTGTATAATTCAAGACCGCGGAGTGAGCACTTCACTTTCTTACCAGGCGCTATCGGGGAAAATACCTACAAAAATACTTGCCGGGTTGCCGGGCAATGCCCTCGCTCTGAAATACCGCCCCGACCACTTAATTCTCGCCACCGTCAAACCGGAAACCGCGCTCCGGCGACTGGAAAAACGACACGACAAACGCGATAATGTTATCTTTGAACAGCTGGCATTTCAGCGGCGAGCGGCGAAACGATTCGCTTCCGTAAATTACCGCAAACTTTTTTCCTCCCGCGGCACAATGGTTCACGAGTTGTCGGGCGAACTGCCACCTGCTATAATGAAAGAACAGGCGCTTGCCTTATTACAAACTATTTTAAAAAAATAAATCTATGCTCATTGGAGTTTCCGAACTTATCGCCAAAACATGGCAAATCTATCGCGCCAACCGAGGAACGCTCGTTCCCTACATCGCATCTTTTTTCCTGCCCCCGGTGGCGCTCTTTTTGGCCGGCCTGGCCGGCATCTATATCAGCCGCTCCAGCACGCTGAATACCGCCACCAACATCACTCTCCTTGTTCTCATCACTGCCGCCGGCCTGTTTGCTGTCTGGAATTCCATCGCTTTGACGGCCGCGATGGGGGCGCTTGCCCGCGGGCAGAGCGCACTGCCGTGGAAACAAACATTTTTGTCTACGCGACGCGCTGTCTGGCCAGTCATCTTTTCCGGGATTGTCGTCGGGTTAATTGTCTTCGGCGGCACTATCCTTTTTGTCGTTCCCGGCATCATTTTTTTAGTATGGTACGCGTTTACTTACTACCGCATTGTTCTTGACGGCTACCCGGGCCTCAGCGCGACTCTTCGTGAAAGCAGACAGCTGGTCCGCGGCCGGTGGTTTGATATTGCCGTCCGCGTCGCGGTTCCGACCGTTTTGTTCGCCTTGTGCTCGGCCTTTCTGCGCGGGCTTATTGCCGCCATTCTTCTGTACGCCCCTACCTCCGAATTCATTGACCGAGCAACGCTAAACCTGCTCAGCGCCGCTATCCAGGCGGCCATCGCCCCGTTGCCAATCATTGCCGGAGTACTCCTCTACCAAAGCGCCAAGGACAACCCGTTGCTGGTGACTGAACCGCATAGTTAAGCGACATTTTGGCTGGCTACAATATCCTCAAAAAAACTAGCCGAAAGCGGTTTAGGTTTTTTATTTTACAATCATCCTATTGAACACCGTTGGCCTTGACAAAAGGGGCTTATTTATGTTATTGTTTTTCGTTGGCTTTATAGCCAAAAATAAATCGTTTAAAAAAATATTGCGGCTTACAGTGACGCCAAAAGCCCATCAGACATAGAGAGCTGGCCGTCTTTAAGCGTCACTGGGATAAGCCCGGTGAATAAGCAAACAAAAGGAGTGTGTCAATACTTTTGTGTAAATGAGCTGTGCATAAGCACGGTTTTTTGTTT
>CAZHFX010000021.1:8618-16039 GCA_964531745.1 uncultured Gammaproteobacteria bacterium | reverse complement strand
TAGAGCACCTCCATGGTAAGGAGGTGGTCAGCGGTTCAAATCCGCTCAACGGCTCCAGTTTCTAACGTCCGATCAACATCGCCCGGCCTTGATTTATTAGCATGGTTGTGGTAAACTACTCCCCAGTCGTTCTTAAATATTTTTCCGTATGTCGCAAGACAACATGATCAAGCTGGAGTGCTCGGTTTGCAAGCGCGCCAACTATTTCAGCTCCAAGAACAAGAAAACGTTGAAAAATCGTTTGGAAATGAAAAAGTACTGCCGTCACTGCCGATAGCACACCGCGCACAAGGAAACAAAATAGTTTTTTAGCCAAGGGGAGCGAGGTTTTCCCTCGCTTTCTTTAATACAACTATGAGCTTCCTCTTAAATTTCTATCGCAGTCTCGGGAGTTTGGCTTGGTTGAAACAACAAAAACAGGCCGCCCGCGCGGCGTGGAAATATTTTTTTCTTCTTATGGCCCTGCTGGCTTTGGCCAGCGCCGCGCCATTTGTCGTCAGCCTTCCTTCCGCCGCGCGCGAGCTGAAAGACAAGGTAATGAGCAACGTCCCTGATTTTCGGGCCACGCTCAAGCAAGGCGCCCTCACTGTTACCGGTTTTCCCCAGCCTTACGTTTATCGCGACCGAGAAAGCGGTTTTGTGTTCGTGGTGGACACGGTTTCCACCACTAGCATCGCCCTGGCGAGTTATCTAAAGGGCGACGCGGACAGCGGCATACGGGTAGACAAAGAAGGAATAGAAATGACCGACGGCGCGAGCGGCCAGACCAAGGCGCAAACCTGGAAGAATTTTCCCGATTACTCTATCACGAAAGCCGAGCTGGTACAGAAAATCACCGTTTACTCCACTCCGGGAATGCTCGCTTTGTTGATGGGCGGTTTGCTCGTTATCGCTTTTTTAGGCTTCACTCTTGGTAAACTTTGGTCCATTCTTTTTGTCAGTTTTATTACGTATTTTGTCTCGGCCATAGTGCATCGCGGCTGGAAATGGAGCGAACTTTTCGTGGTCGGGCTTTTTGCCTCCACCTTGCCCAGCCTTATCGCCATCGTTTTCATGTTATTTAGGGTGCCAGTCGGCTTCGTTCATTTCCTGGCGCTCCTCGCTTTTATGCTGGCGGTGGTTCTAACCAAAGAAGAGAGAACAATTGAAGACGCGGCTTCTGCGAAGAAAGAATAATTTTGGCGGTTATCCGCCTCTTGGGCCTGTAGTTTCAACGGTAAAACATCGGTCTCCAAAACCGAGGTTCCCAGTTCGAATCTGGGCGGGCCTGCCAGTCCGCAATTAGCGAGGTTAAAGCCTCGCTTTTGCTTTTAAATAAAAAACCGCCCTCACTTTATTTACAAATTGTTTATAAACAAAGTGAGCCGGGCGGTTTTAGAACATCCGCCCAGGTCGGCCTCCGAAAATTGAGGCCGACCCGGGGCAGAGAAAGAACGATGCCTTGTCAGGAAACGGCGGCGAGAAGCTTACGGAGGTGGCGGGCGCGCGTTCCAGATTTTCAAGGCCATGAAAGTGCCGAGGAGCGCGAACGGCAGGAGGAACAGCGGCCACCACTGCCAGTTCAACGGGTTGGCCTTGAGGGCTCCGGCGGGGGTGATGTGTCCCAAAGCGAACGATTGCATGCCGGTGCCAAGATACACGAGCCCGTCCACCACGCCCACCGTGAGGCCGACGTTTTTGGTCCCGGCGAAGTCGGCCGTGATGGTGCCTGAGAAAACTCCGTGCACGCCGATGACCGCCGTGCTGATCACAAGCACCGAGATGCTCAACGCCACCGGATCGCCGGCGATGAAGACGGACATGGCCGCAAGAGCGAGCACCATGGCGCCGTACATGATGGCGGCCATGGGCGCGCGGCGGCTCTGGAAAAATTTGTCCGAGAACCAGCCGGCGAACCATGCTCCGGCTACGCCGCAGATGAACTGCGCCAGTCCCCAGTTGGTAACGTTGAGGAAGTTGTCGCGGAAAGCGGGAATCGCCTTGGCGTGCTGGGGGAACCAGTGCATGATGCCGTTGCGCAGGACTCCCGAGCAAAACTCAATCGCGCACACCCACCGGAGCACCGGGTGAGTCAGGATTTTTTTCACGGTAGCGAGAGTCCCTTCCTTGGCGGAATCGTCGGTCGTGAGCGACCCGGAGCCGGTGTTGAAGTCATGGTGTCCGGCTTCGCTTGGGCAGTTGCGGACGATCAGATAGTTGAGCGCGAAGAGCACGAGCAGTCCGCACGCCGGTGCGAAAAAGACCCACCAGTTTTGGTCGGTGCCGCTCCCGCCGAGACCGAACAGCGACTGGAAGACCTTGGCCATGGTCTTGAGCTCGCCCCTCTGGACCGCGCGCGTTGCCTGTACCACGGCCTCGCCCCAGTCAAAGGCCAGGAACAGGCCGAGAGAAATGAGAGCGCCGAAGATGAACGAGAAGCCGCCGCGTTCGCGGCAGTGGAACCACGGCAGGTTCACTTTCACGATGGCTACCGCGCCGAACGCCTGGAAGAACATGTTCATGGCGTACAGGACGATGAAGCTCTCGTAGAGGGGGATAGGCCATCCCCAGTTCTGCACGACGTAGAGATCGACTCCCATGATCAGGTTGACGGCGATAGTGCCTCCGAGCCCGATGAGCATGCCGCGCCGGCCGCCCACCCTGTCCACGAGCGGGCCGACCACGAGGAAGGAGAGGCCGTAGACCCAGGCTCCCACCGCGAAGATGTTCCCGAACTGCGGCGGCGACATGATCTTGTCGCTGACCGCGTTCTTGAACACGGTCAGGTTGTAGCGCGCCCAGTACAGGCAGGCGTAGGCGAGGCCCAGGAACGACCAGTTTTCGAATCTGCGCCAGAGGAAGCCGTACGTGTGCTCTACGAACAGCTCCCCTGTCTTCTTGTCGCGGACCTTGCTGGTCCGAGACATGAACCCCTTGAACGCACCCATGACGTGCCTCCGTAGTGAAAAGAGCGTTAAGACGCGGGACCACCCCGCGTCAAAGTCGGATGAAACTTACAGTAAATCAAGGTAATAGTCAAGGGATTGGCTGGCCCGTCTCTGGGCTGTTTTTGCTTGTTATGCTATACTGGTCAGGTTATATTATGATCATCAAACCTTCCGACATCGTAAAAATGACTCTCGCCCCTTTTCTTATTTTTTTATTGGACGAAGTTTTGTATAACTTCTGGCCGGATTTTTCTCTCACTTGGCATCTTGACAACTACCTGCACATCATGGGCGGAATGAGCATCGCCGCCTCAAGCATTGTTGCTCTGCGCATCGCCGAGCGTGGCGGCTGGGTGAAAATCAACAGCGCCGCCACCTTCTTTGTGGTAGTCGCCTTCGTTATGTCTGCGGCCGTTGTTTGGGAGTTTTATGAGTTTCTCCATGACTATTTTTACGGCACGCATTTTCAGCCGAGTAATGCCGACACTGTGAAAGATTTATTTATGGGCCTGACGGGCGGAGCCGCCTGGTGTCTCGGTCATTTGGCGCGCCGGAAGACAAATTAGTTTTTTTCTTTTTTTGACAGTTTCTGCAGAGGCCAAAGAATTCCAGCGCGTGTTGCGATACTTCAAACTGATTTTTTTGGCGAATAATTTTGATTTGCCGCTCTAGATCCTCCGCGAAACTGGCATTTTCAGTTTGGTGGCAACGGGTGCACACCAAATGGTGATGGTGGTCGCCCGGAGAGGCGATTTCGTAGCGTACGGTGCGGTCGGCAAACCGGATCGGGCGCGCAATCTCGTAAAATTCCAAAAGACTTAACTGTCGGTAGATGGTTGTTTTGTTGACCGGCATTTTTTTCTTTTTGAGCCGAAGCAAAATTTCTTTAGCCGACAGCGGCTGTTTTTGGTTGGAAAGAATATCCAAAATCGCGCGGCGAACCGCGGTGATTCGTTCACCCAGGCCGCGCAGATTATTAACGAGCGTGGTGGAAGTTGTCATGCGTTATTAAAAAAACCGAAATAAAAATGACCAGCATAATGAGCACGATCATGCCGCCCGGAGAGAGGTCTTGGTAAAAAGAAATGATAATACCGAGGAGCACAGATAAAACGGAAATTCCTTGGGCGCAAAGAATGGTTTGCCAAAAGTTTTTTTTCAGCTGGAGCGCGGTGGCTACCGGTATTACGATGAGAGCGGAAATGAGCAGTACGCCGACAACGGGAATGGCCAGCGCTACGGTGATGGACGCGATAATGATGAAAAGCGTGTTGATAAATTTAGTCGGCAGGCCGCTTACCCGGGCGGCTTCTTCGTCAAAAGTGATATAGACGAGTTCTTTATAGAAAGCGGGGATAGCGGCGAGAATGAGGAGCGACAAGAGGCCGATGATAACAAGATCGCTTTGTTTTACGGTAACGATACTGCCGAATAGGTAACTGAACAGGTCCGTGTTGAAGCCATGGGCTAAACCGATAAGGACGATAGCGATCGCTAAACTGCCGGACAAGAATAAAGAGAGTGCTGTTTCGCCATAAATGCGTTTGGTGAGGCGCAGACGTTCAATGGCGATGGCGGCGGCGGTAGAAGCGGCCAAAGCGGTGATGAGCGGGTTGACGCCGGCGATAAGCCCGAGCGCGACCCCGGCGAGCGACACATGGGAGAGCGTATCGGCAATTAGGGCATAACGCCGCAGTACTAGAAAGATACCGATGAGCGGAGCGATGAGAGCGATAAGGAGCCCGGCTTCTAGACCGCGCAAGGCAAAACTGTATTGGAAAATATTTAGCATACCAATTTAGTGGTTGTGCAAGATAAACTTTGTTTCCTTGCCGTAGAGTCGGTTTAGATAATCGCCTTTGATGAAAGCGTGCGGCGCGCCGTGGTAGACGAGTTCCTGGTTGATACAGGCCAGCTCGGTCGCTTCGTTGGCCACCACGTCAATGTCATGCGAAACCAGAATGAGCGTCAGCCCGAGCGTTTGATTGAGTTTTTTGAGGAGCGCGTAAAATTGTTCCTGCGCTTTCACGTCCACGCCCGCGGTTGGTTCGTCCAAAAAAATAATTTCCGGGTCGCCGGCCAAAGCGCGCGCGATAAACACCCGCTGTTGTTGCCCGCCGGACAGGTCGCCAATGAGGCGTCCGCGTTCGGCAACGAGGCCAACCTGCGCGAGGGCATTGGTAATTTTTTCTCTGTCTGTTTTGTTGAGCCGGCGGAGAAGCCCGCGCCGCGCCGCTCGTCCCATCGCCGCCACTTCCTCTACGGTCGCGGGGAAAGCCGCGTCAAACTGCACCGCTTTTTGCGGCACATAGCCGACGCGCGTCCATTGGCTGAACTTTTCTATTGGTTGGCCGAACAACCTGACACTGCCCGCTGTTGGCGAGAGGAGCCCGAGCATAATTTTAAGAAGGGTGGTTTTGCCGCCTCCATTCGGCCCGATGATGCCCAAATAGTCGCCCGCGTGGACGTTAAGATTGATGTCTTTCAGAGCGAGTTCATTGCCGGTATATCCGAAAGAAACGCCTTGTATCTCAATGATATTTTTAGAATGGTCGGCTAGCACACGGTTTTTCTAAAAGCAACTAAGTTGCAATTTTTGTAGAATAACACATTTTTTATCCACCTGTCAAATCTTGACAATAGTGGTTTTTTTAAGGTAGACTAATAAGCTTGGACGGCGTATGTCCAAAGCGAGGAGGGAGGCGGCAGATGTCGGCGGCAACGGAAAATTGCTTGGTTCTCGTCGTTGAAGACGACAACGACGTCAGAGAGATGATCGGCATGCTCCTCGGCACGTTCGGCTACGCAATGCTTGGGGCGTCTACACAGGAGGCGGCGCGCGATCTTTTCGCGGCGCGCGTAGGATCGTTGCGCGCCATTATGCTGGACGGCAACGTCCCGCAGAGGGGAAAGGAGGGGAGCACGGTTGAGCTGGCGCGCTGGTTCCGGGAGCGTTTTTCCGGTCTCATCGTGGCCATCCCGGCCAGCGAGGATCGGCTCCGCGAGCTTCTTGAGGTGATCACCATCGGCGGTCCGGCGGTCGGACTCAAGAAGCCATTCAACCTGGATGGTATCAGAGCCGCGTTCCAGCTGTCTTAGACGCTGGGCAAAGGAGGATACGCAAGGGCGACCGCTCAAGCGCAAACGCTTGAGCGGTCGCCAAAAGTCACTTTTCGTCCTTGTTTGTTTTAAGCGTTTGTGCTATGCTATTGAAGCTGAAAGAAGCTTCTTTTTTGTTTTTACTATGTCATTTTTAACCAAGATTTTCGGCGATCCAAACGCGAAAGTTTTAGCGACTGTCCGTCCGATTGTTGAAAAAATAAATGGTTTTGAACCGCTCCTAACCGTCTTGAGCGATGCGGCTTTGAAAGCGAAGACGGAAGAGTTCAAAACGCGTCTGGGAGCGGGAGCGACGCTGGACGATATCTTGCCGGAAGCTTTTGCCGTGGTGCGCGAGGCTTCGCGCCGTCTCACCGGCATGCGCCATTTTGACGTTCAGCTGATCGGCGGCGCGGTACTGCACCGCGGGCAAATTGCCGAAATGAGAACTGGCGAAGGAAAAACCTTAGTGGCTACTCTGCCGGCATATTTGAACGCGCTCTCCGGGGCCGGCGTGCATGTAGTTACCGTCAACGATTATTTGGCCAAGCGCGATGCTGTCTGGATGGGCCAGATTTATGATTTTCTCGGGTTGAGCGTCGGCATTATTCAAAATCTTCTTGTTTCCTACCGTTACAGCGCCAAGCCCAAAGAGGCGAGCGTGGATTTATCTGAAGGCGGTGCCGAGGATAAAGAGCGCGACGCTAAGGGGGCCTACAAGGTTGAATACGATTATTTAGAAAAATGCAGCCGCCAGGAAGCCTACCGCGCCGACATTGTCTACGGCACGAACAACGAGTTTGGCTTTGATTATTTGCGCGATAACATGGTGCCGGATCTCGCCGATATGTCCCAGCGCGGCTTAAATTTTGCCATCGTTGATGAAGTGGACTCCATTCTCATTGACGAGGCCCGCACTCCGCTGATTATTTCCGCTCCGGCCGAGCAAGCGACTGACACTTATTATAAATTTGCGCAATTGGTTGAACAATTAGTTGAAAATGATGATTACAACGTTGACGAAAAAATGCGCTCCTCAACGCTCACCGACGGCGGCATCAAGAAGTTTGAGCAGTGGCTGGGCGTGGAAAATATTTACGCCGAAGGCGGCCTGGCGACCGTCCACCATGTGGAGCAGGCGCTCCGCGCGCGCACTCTCTTCAAGCGCGACCGTGATTATATGGTGGAAAATGGCGAGGTAATTATCGTGGATGAGTTCACCGGGCGCAAGATGCCGGGCCGGCGTTATTCCGAGGGTCTTCACCAGGCGATTGAAGCCAAAGAGGGCGTGGACATTCAGCGCGAAAGCCAGACGATGGCCACCATTACCTTCCAAAATTATTTCCGTATGTATGGCAAACTCGCCGGCATGACCGGCACGGCCGTCACCGAGGC
>CAZHFX010000021.1:0-8608 GCA_964531745.1 uncultured Gammaproteobacteria bacterium | reverse complement strand
CAAAATTTACAAATTGGAAGTGGTGGTTGTTCCCACCAACAAAACCGGCCGGCGCGTTGATCATCCGGACAGGATTTATAAAACCGAGGCGGCTAAATATCAAGCGATCGCTCTCGCCGTGAAAACTCTGCAGGAAAAAGGCCAGCCGGTTTTAATTGGTACTATTTCTGTAGTGAAAAATGAGCAATTGAGCCTTTATCTGGAGCGCGAGGGTATTAAGCACGAAATTTTGAACGCCAAAAACCACGAGCGCGAAGGTGAAATTATCGCTCAAGCTGGCCGTCCGGGAGCCGTCACGCTCGCGACCAACATGGCCGGCCGCGGCGTGGATATTATTCTCGGCGGCAACCCGCCCTCGCCCGAGGAAGGCGCTCGGGCGCGTTCCGCTGGCGGGCTTTTTGTTATCGGCACCGAACGCCACGAATCGCGCCGTATTGACAACCAGTTGCGCGGCCGCTCCGCCCGCCAGGGCGACTCGGGCGAGAGTCAATTTTATCTTTCCACTGAAGACGATTTAATGCGCATTTTTGCCGGCGATCGCATCAAGCGGGTAATGCAGACGCTCCGCATTCCGGATGATATGCCGATTGAGCAAAAGACCATCAGCCGGATTATTGAATCGGCGCAGAAAAAGGTGGAAGGTTTTCATTTTGACACCCGCAAGCATTTGTTAGAGTATGATGATGTCATCAATCGCCATCGCGAAGTGATTTACGGCAAACGCCGGGCGATATTAGAGACTTTTGTCAGAGAGAAAGAGGGGGTAGAAGTGGAAGCCTCGCTCCGTCAGACGATTCTTGAAATGGTGGAAGCGGAGATTGAACAAATTATTTCTTTCCATACCAACGCCGAAGATCGTTCGGACTGGAATATGAAAGAAGTCGCGGAAACTGTGGCGACGATTTTTCCGGTGGCTGAAGCGGAACAGGCGAAGGTGCTTAATTTAGGCGGGCGGGGGGCGGATAAGTTTGACGCCGTGGCCGAACGCACCCGCCTGGTTGAATATATTGTTGAGCTCGCTCAAGAAAAATATGATGATTTGCTCGTGAAAAAGGTTCCGGCCAAAGAAATGCTTCTGGAAATTGAAAAGCAGGTTTTACTGCGCTCCATTGATACTCTTTGGGTGGAACATTTGGTGGCGATTGACCATCTGCGCACTGGCATCGGGTTGCAGGGTTATGGCCAGAGAGACCCGTTAGTGGAATATAAAAAGGAAACGTATCGTATGTTTAATGAGCTTTTGAGTCTGATTCAAAAAGAAGTTGTTTATACCATCTATAAAATTAGCTTGGGCATAACGCTCGCGCCGAGCGTGATGGAACAAAACAAGCTTCTATACCAAGGGGCTGAGAAAACCGCGGGCGATGCTATTGCCGCTCCGTCTGCCGCCGATCCGAAGTTTGGAGGGAAGATGGTTGGCCGCAACGACCACTGCCCCTGTGGTTCGGGTAAAAAGTTTAAAAAGTGCCATGGGCAATAGGGTTTTTTATCCACCTGCCTCCACTTGCCAAAAAAGAGCAAATACAGTACTATTTCCACACTTTATTCCAGCGCTTTCGTATGGCTTCAAAACCGCAAAACACCGTGTCCAGCAATACGCCATCTCAAGTGAGAAACAAATTTATCGCTCTTTTGACGCTGGGCATTATTAGCGTGGTTATCGTAGTACCAGGGTATGTCAATACCGGCATTGACCGATTGAATGAAAAGACAAAATTGGGTTTGCCCCATGTTCCAGACAAAAATTTTAATCTTGGGCTTGATTTGCAAGGCGGCGCTCATCTTATCTATCAAGCGCGCACCGACCAAATTGTCCCAATTGATCGCGGGAACGCCGTGGAGGGCGTGCGCGATGTTATTGAACGCCGCGTCCGCGGCGGTTTAGGCGTCGCGGAACCGTTGGTGCAGACCACCCGCGTTGGCGAGAGCTACCGCATCATTGTTGAACTGCCGGGAGTGACTGACGTCAATCAGGCGATCAAAATGATTGGCGAAACTCCAGTTTTAGAATTTAAAGAACAAAATAATGAACCGTTGCGCGATTTGACGGCGAATGAAAAGAAAGAATTGGACGCCTTTAATGCCGGTCAGGAAAAGAAGGCGGCCGAAGCGGCCGGCGCTGTCCGGAAAGGGCAGAAATTTGAGGAGGTTGTCGCCCGATATTCTGAAGATGAAAAATCAAAATCAAAGGGCGGCGATCTGGGGTTTGTCGCGTTTGACACTTATCCTGATCTTTATAACTGGGCTAAAACGCAGAAGATCGGTCAGGCCAGCCCATCTCCGGTGAAAAGTTTTGACGGTCTGAACGTGGTGAAGCTGGCGGCTGTACGCGATGGCGGCAAGCGAGTTTCCGCCGCTCACCTTTTGTTGTGTTACAAAGGCGCGGAGCGGTGCGAGAACGCGCAGTATTCCTCTAAAGAATCAGCGGCCGCGAAAATCTCTGAGATCAAAAAAGAAATAACCGTTCAAAATTTTGTTGATTTGGTGAAGAAATATTCCACCGAGCCGGGCGCGGGCGCCCGCGGCGGCGACCTGGGTTCGTTCAAGAAAGGGGATATGGTGGCTGAGTTTGAAAATGCCGTGTGGAATGCCCCCTCTGGCGCCATCGTCGGGCCGGTGGAAACAAAATTCGGTTTTCATCTCATTTATAAGAAGAGCGAGGAAACTTTGAAAGAGTACCAGTTATCCCGCGTATTTTTGAAACTAAAGCAGAAAACTGATATTGTGCCCCCGCAGGAGCCGTGGAAGTCCACCGGTCTTTCCGGCAAGCAGTTGAAGCGTGCTGAGGTAACGGACGATTCGCGCACCGGTCAGGTGCAGGTGAGTCTGCAGTTTGACAGTGAAGGAACCAAACTGTTTTCCGAGATTACCACGCGCAACACCGGCAAGCCGGTAGCTATTTTTCTTGACAATCAGCCGATCAGCATTCCGCGGGTCAATGAACCAATAACCAGCGGCAGTGCGGTTATCACAGGCGGGTTTGGTTACGCCGATGCCCGTCTCCTGGCGCAACGGCTGAATTCCGGCGCTCTGCCGGTGCCGGTGGAGCTTTTGAGCCAGCAAAAAGTTGACGCCACTTTGGGCGCCGATTCGCTGGCCAAAAGTTTTAAGGCTGGGCTGGCCGGGTTATTGCTTGTTATGTTTTTTATGACTTTTTATTACCGTTTGCCCGGGTTGCTCTCGGTATTTTCATTGGGCATTTACGCGGCGCTCAACTTGGCGTTGTTTAAGACGCTGGGAGTAACCCTCACTCTCTCCGGTATCGCCGGTTTCATTCTATCTATTGGCATGGCGGTGGACGCAAACGTCTTGGTATTTGAGCGTTTGAAAGAAGAATTGCGCTTCGGCAAGAGTTTACGCTCGGCTATGGAAGAGTCGTTTTTGCGCGCCTGGCCGTCTATTCGCGACGGCCATGTTACGACGCTTATCAGTTGCGCAGTCTTGGTCTGGTTTGGCACCGGCTTTGTCCAGGGGTTTGCCGTTGTGCTTGGCACCGGCGTGCTCGTCAGTTTATTCACGGCTATTACGGTAACGCGCACTATTATGCGCTTGGTGTTCGCGCGGTTTAAAGAACCCAATTGGCTTTTTCTAGGATTTAAGAAAAGCCGCGATTAACCGCTGTTTGTATGAATATCCCTTTTATCAAGTATTCCAAAGTTTGGTTCGCCGTGAGCATCCTCACGGTGGTTGTCGCTTTGGCGGCGTTATTCTTTTGGGGGCTGAAATATGGCATTGATTTCACCGGCGGCTCGCTGGTGGAAGTTTCATTCTCAAAAAATCGGCCGGCCATGACCGAGCTGAACGTTGTGCTTGATAATCTCGGGCTCAAAGAGCGCGTCGTACAAACGAGCGGCGCCGATCGTTTCATTGTTCGCACCACTTTTTTGACCGAAGACCAGCACCAGGCTCTGATCAAACGCTTGCGGGAAACTTTTGCCAAAGACGGCAACACGGTGCACGAGGAGAGCCTGCAGACTATCGGGGCGGCCGTGAGCGAACAGCTCCGAAGCCGCGCTAAGTGGGCCATCATTTGGGTGAATGTAGCCATTATTCTCTATATTGCCTACGCTTTCCGCAAGGTGTCTCGTCCGGTGGCCAGCTGGCAATATGGGTTGCTGGCCATTGTGGCGCTGGTTCATGATATTTTGGTGGTCTTGGGCGCCTTTGTTTTTTTCGGGCGTTTCTTGGGTCTGGAAGTGGAAACAGATTTTGTGCTGGCGCTTCTGACGGTGCTTGGTTTTTCTGTAACAGACACTATCGTTGTCTATGATCGCATTCGGGAAAATGTTCTGCACCACAGCGCGGAAAATTTTGCCGACACTGTGAACGCGGCTTTGAATCAAACGCTGATGCGTTCCGTGAATACCACTCTCACGGTGCTCTTGCCGCTCTTCGCTTTATTTTTTCTTGGCGGCGAAACCATTCACACCTTTGCTCTCGCCCTGCTCATCGGTATGGCGAGCGGCGCGTACTCTTCCATTTTCATCGCGAGCCCTCTGCTGGTCTTGGTGGAGCGTCTGTCCGTCCGCCGCCGCGCGGCCAGCCGGTAGTAATTGTTTAATTCTTTTTGGCTAATATAGATCCTCGGCGGGAATCGTCTGTGGATTTTGTTTTTGTGGGTCAATTTGTGCTATACTATAATCAGCCTCTCGTTATTTAGTTTTGTTGTTTCATTGTTTTATTGCGAGTATGAATGACACCGTTATTCGCCACGTCGTTTCGGCCGTGGCGACTCTTATTTGCCTTTTGGCCTATATTGCCGGCTATGTTTCCGGCGGTTATGGCTGGTGGTGGACGGTCGCCGCCCTGCTGGTTATCTATGGCGCCGTCTATAAAATTATTGACGCCGGCGGCCATCATTAACGTATGTTGGAGCTACCATTTGGTTTAACGATTGACTGGTCATTCTGGAGTTGGTTTGTCAGTTTATCCGTGCCGAGAGCGGCGCTGGCGCTTTTTGCGCTCGGCGGCTGGACGTTGTTGGCCTTTTTTTTCTTCAAAGCCGGCGCCGAACTCTGGGCCGAGTACCGGGAAAAAGCGAAGTATACCAAAAATTGGAACTGGGTACTGCTGGCGGTGGATATTCCCGCCTTATTCATTCAAACGCCCAAAGCGGTGGAGCAGATCTTTGCTCATTTGAGCGGCGCCTTGAGCCACATTGATATCGGCCAAAAATTTTGGCAGGGCAAAAAACAAAAGTGGTTTAGTTTTGAGATTATTTCCATTGAAGGCTACATCCAATTTCTTATCCGCACTGAGGCGGAATTTCGCGATTTGGTTGAAGCGTCTATCTACGCCCAGTATACGGAAGCGGAAATTACCGAGGTGGAGGATTATGTTGACAATATTCCGGATTCTTTTCCTAATGCCGATTATGATGTGATGGGCGCGGAGTTTAAATTGTCGGAAAACGACGCCTATCCCATCCGCACTTACCCGGAATTTCAATATAATTTAAGCAAGGACGCGGTTTTTAGCGACCCGATGGCCGCGATTCTGGAAAACTTCAGCCGCATCGGCTACGGGGAAAATTTTTGGATGCAGTTGATTGTGGAGCCGGTCGGCGGCCATTGGAAAGAAGAGGGTATAGAATTGGCCAAGGAGTTAATGGGCCATAGCGAGTCGCCTCACGGGCCGTCATTCGCGGATAGAATTATGGCATTTTTCCATAGTCTTGGCGCCGAGCTGTTTCTCGCGCTTTTTGGCGGCGAGCCGAGCGAGAGCCACGATTCCGAGCATGAAGACAAGGCCAATATTACTCCGGGAATGAAAGAAACCGTTGAACTGATTGAACGCAAAGTTGATAAAATCGGATTCAAATCAAAAATGCGTATTTTGTACGCCGCCCAAAGCGCGGTTTTTAATCCAGCGCGCTGTATTGAGGGTTTTATCGGCGCGATGAATCAATTTCACCAGCAGAACAGAAATGGCCTGGTGCCTTTCATGTCCACCCACGCGCACTATGACTCAAGCCACCGTAAGAGCAATAAATTGAAAAAAAGTTTTGTTAAAGTTTTCAAAAAGCGCAAGATGAAATGGAAAACCTGCAATGGATATATTTTAAATATTGAAGAGCTCGCGACTATTTGGCATTTCCCACTGCCGTTTGTGAAGACGCCGCTTCTGCAGAAAGCCGGGTACAAGCGCGGTGAAGCGCCGGCTGGTTTGCCGGTGGAAAGCTCCGAGAGCCCTCTCAAGCGCCGGCTGGCTTCCCCCCCCGCGCTAGAAGCGCCAGCCACGGCTCCGCCGGAAGAATTACCGTTTGGGTAGAAAGGAGTTAACAATTTTTTCCACCGTCGCCGCGTCTTTCGCTTGTTCCATCAGCTGGGTGCGCAGGTCTTTGGCCCCGTCAAACCCATTGACGTAGGATTTGTAATGTTTTTTCATGTTGTTAAAACCTTTTCCGCCAGTTGGCGGATCGCCCAGGAGCTTTTCAAACAGATAGGTGTGTTCCACCATTACGCGCAGTTTATCTTCAATTGATGGAGTAAAGGGCGGCCGGCAGAAACACCACGGGTTGCCGAAAATGCCGCGGCCGATCATCACTCCATCCGCGCCGGTGGCGGCCGCTTTTTTTTCGGCTTCGTCTAGATTCGCGACGTCGCCATTGCCCAGAATCAAGGTTGAAGATCCCGCTTTATCGCGCAGGGCAACTGCCTCGGCGATATGTTCCCAGCGCGCCGGCACGAGCGACATTTCTTGGCGCGTGCGGCAATGAATAATGATCGCGGCCGGTTCGGTTTCCAGCAACGCCGGCAACCACGCCGCCAGTTCATTTTTATTGTAGCCGATTCTGGTTTTCACCGACACGGGCAGCGCGCCCGCTCCGCGTTTAGCGGCGCGGATAATTTCTCGCGCCAGTTCCGGATTTTTCATCAGTTTCGCTCCCGCGCCCTGTTTTTCCACATTTTTGTCCGGACAGCCCATATTGATGTCAATGCCATCAAACCCGAGTTCTCGCAAAAGCAAGGCGGTTTTATAAAAATTTTCCGGCTTTGCGCCAAAAATTTGAGCGACTATCGGCCGTTCTTTTTTGGTGAAAGATAAGTCAATCAGCAAGTTCGCGCGGCCTTTGGACTGGAGGCCGTCGCAGGAAACAAATTCGGTCCACATCACGTCCGGTTTGCCGTATTTCGCGATTATTTGGCGAAAGGCGCAGTCGGTAACATTTGCCATGGGCGCCAAGGCCATGATGGGTTTTTTGAGTTTTTTCCAGAAGCCGGTCGCCATATTAGTTTATGACCGGCGAGCAGACTTCTGTTCGGCCATTAGCACGGTATTCAGCATTAGCCGAGCCACCGTAATGGGCCCGACGCCGCCCGGGGTGGGCGTAACGTAGGCGGCGCTCTCCTTCACTTCGGCGACATTCACGTCGCCAAAAACTTTTCCGTTTTCAAAAGCAATGCCGGTGTCAATTACCACCGCCCCCTGGGGCGCCATGTCTCCGGTAAGAAGATATTTTTTCCCGACTCCGGTCACGATAATATCCGCTCCCAGGCATTTGGCTTTGATATTTTTGGTGCGGCTGTTGCAGGTGGTGACGCTCGCGCCTTCGTTAACCATCATGATGGCGAGCGGTTTGCCGACCAAGGCGCCCATGCCGACAATAGTGACATTTTTACCGGGCAGTTTAATTTTCAAGTTTTCAATAATAGTTAGCACCGCCCCCGGCGTCGGCGGCAACAGAGTGTTGGTTTTCATTATCAGTTTCCCGAGGTTCGCATCGGTCAAGCAGTCCACATCCGCGTCCGGGCGGATAGTATTCAAAACTTCAGGCGTATAGAGGTGTTCCGGCAAGGGCAATTGAATTATCAGGCCGGACAAGCCGGGTCGTTTCTGAATAGCCTTTATTTTTTTAATTAGCTTATCCGCTTTTATCGCGGCGGGGAATTGGTGGAGAGCGAAGCCTATGCCTAATTTTTCGGCCGCCACGCCTTTCATCCGGTCATACATCGCCGATGCCTTGTCGTCGCCGACCAAAACAACTTCCAGCCGGGGAGTAATACCTCGGCGTTTGAGTTTTTTTAGCCGTTTCGCGGTTTCTTGGTTGATTTTTTTGGCAATCGCTTTGCCGTCAATCAGCGTTCCCATATTGTTTTTAACAATGAAATATCTTTTAGACTATCATTTTTTAGGGGAAAAATCAAGTAAAACCCATGGGCGCTCGCCACTCAACAAAAAATAAAGACTCCGCAGTAGTAGAGTCTTTTGTTTGGCTCAGCGTTTACGAAAAAATACGAACGGATTTTAGGGGAATTGGATAACGGGGCGGGCGGAAGGAGGGGGTGGGGGAGGAATTCCGCCCGCCCCGCCAACTGGCGCGCTTTTTGACGATTTCAAGTTTTTCACGAATTGGTTCGTGGTGAAATGCTATCACATTTCACCTTTGGCGGCAAATTCTTTTCTACGGATAGTACACACGGACAGCTTCTGAACTTTTTTAGCTAAAATGCGTTGTGCTGTCTAAATAAACTAGGAATTCATTTTTTTGCTTTCATATTCTTGTCGTGAAATCCATTTTGGATGTTCTGTTGAAATAAGGGATTCTACTCTTTGGGTAAGTATGCGTTTTGCTTCTGCGTCCTCTTTACCCTCATATACACCCGAT
>CAZHFX010000020.1:16309-16742 GCA_964531745.1 uncultured Gammaproteobacteria bacterium | reverse complement strand
TCGCCGGTCTTATAAAGATACTGCATAGTCTGAAACGCGACGCTCACAATATCTACCGCTTCGCCGGATTTGTAGGTGATTTCAATCACTTTGCCGGAAGCCAAATCTTTCATGCGAGTGCGCGTAAAAGCCGCGCCTTTGCCCGGGTTCACATGCTGAAATTCCACCACCACATAGAGATTGCCGTTGTGGCGAATAACGGCTCCTTTGCGAATATCGCTCGTTGTTACGGCCATAGAAATTAGTTAGTTAGCTGATCACTGACTGATTGAAAAATAACCTCATTAATATCTTTTGCGCCGGTAAACAATAGTACCATACGATCCACCCCCAAGGCAACCCCCCCCGCCCGCAACGCCAGCAAGCTGGCTTGCGTGGCGGGCGGGGCCGCCTGTTCCATGATGACCGAACTAGCCGGTATTCCCGAGCGCAA
>CAZHFX010000020.1:9560-16299 GCA_964531745.1 uncultured Gammaproteobacteria bacterium | reverse complement strand
GTCTACCCGCCAAGTTTCTTTACCCAGTTTCTGACGCAAGGCTCGGTCGGCCTCTAAACGGCTTTTTTGTTCATCCGCGTCCAGCAATTCGCCAAACCCGTTGCATAATTCCAAACCACCGGTATAGCACTCCACGCGCTCGGCATAGCGCGGGTCGTCCGCGCACAAGCGCGAGAGCGAAGCCATTTGGGCCGGGTAGTCATAAATAAATATCGGGCATTCTCGCCCTAGACGCGGCTCAATTTCATTCAAAAATATTTTGAAAAACAGATCTTCATAGGTATCGCTCGCGCCAACTGGAAAACCTCTGGTTTCCACTAACTCCTTTAATTTCTCACTATCCAAATAATCATTCAATTCTACACCAACATATTTTTTCCATACCTCACGCATGCTTAATCGCTCCCACGGTTGATCCGCTTTTATTTCATTATTTTTATATTTCATCGTTTCTACGCCGATCGTTTCGGCCACAAATTTAAACAGCTCCTCCATATCATCCATAAAATCTTGATAGGCTCCCGGCGCGCGGTACCACTCAATCATGGTGAACTCTGGGTTGTGGGTGCCGCCAAAACTTTCATAGTCGCGAAAGCATTTGGTGATGGAAAAAATTTTGGCAAAACCGGCGGCAAGTAATTTTTTCAAACTAAACTCCGGCGAGGTGACGAGGTGAAACTGTTCGCTGCGGCCTTCGGGGTCGTGGAAGGTAACGGGTACGGGGTTGAGATACGGCTCCTGCCCGGGCAATTTCACCGCGAGCGGAGTATCCGTTTCCAAAAACCCCTTTTGCCAAAAAAATTCGCGGATAGCGCGAATAATGGCGGAACGGTCTTCGTAAATCTTTTTTATCCGCGGATTGTCGCGCAACTCCTGCCAGGTGGACATATTATTAAATTGCTAAACTGTTAAATTGTCAGTGAATTTTGCGCCTTCAAACAATTTAGCCATATAGCAATTTAACAATTTTATAAAAACGGCACCACAGAGTAGCGCCGTCTTTCTAAAAACCTTAGAACCAGAACTATCTTGCGATGTAACCCATCAAGCTGGCCTGGCGAGCTTTTTTAATTTCAGTCGCCACTTGGCGCTGATGGCTGGCGCAGAGGCCACTGCGGCGGCGCGGCGCGATTTTCATATACGAAGACACGAAACGGCGCAGAGTGCCGACATCTTTGTAGTCCACAATGAGTTTGTTGTTGATGCAGTAGTAGCAATCTTTCGCTATTTTTTTCGCGTTTCTATTTTGGAAGGAGGCGGGCATAAAAAATAATTTTAAAAAGGAATATCCTCAACTTTGATTTCTTCTTCAATCACCTCCGCCGGCTTGTCCGAAGCTCCGGCGAATGGCGCGCCAACCGGAGAAACTGGAGAATAGGCCGGTGTGGCGGGGCTGGAGTAGCCGCCATCACTTGGCCGGCCATCAAGCATAATAAAACTATCGCCGACAATCTCGGTGCGCGTGCGTTTTGCCCCGTCCTGGCCGGTCCATTCCCTGGTTTGCAGGCGGCCTTCCACATATACGCGCGAACCTTTGCGAAGATACTGGCTGGCGGTTTCCGCGAGCCTGGCCCAAACTACGATATTGTGATACTCCACCTGTTTCTGTTTCTGGCCATTCGGATCGGTCCACTGGCGATTGGTGGCCACGGAAAACGAAGCGACGGAGCGACCGCTCGGCAGGCTCCGGAGCTCCGGATCGCGAGTTAACCGGCCGATAATAGTTGCGCGATTGAGATCCATAGAGCAGTATTATTAAGATTGAGGAATAATAAAGTCTCCGCTGATCAGATCATCAAGCTTTTTGCTAATTTCCTCAATATTGAGCTCCTTGTCGGGGCTCTTCGCCGCCGCTACCGCTTCCGCCTCGGCGACTAACGGCGCTTTTTGCTCGCTCCATTCGGCGCTTTTCTCCGTCATGGTGGTTACGCCGGAGCTGTCGGTGGAGTAGGCGATTTTTTGGGTAGCAGTCAAACCGGTGTTAAAGTGCGTTATCATGGCGCGCAAGAGATCGCGCATTAGCGCTAAACGGTCTTCCAATTTTTTTACCGCCGGCGCAGGAGCCTTGAAAACGACGATAAAAAAATAGCCGTACCGGATCTGTTTGATCGGATAGGCGAGACGATTCTTGCCGATTGGCTGAAGCTCCACATCACTGCCAAATTCTTTCACGAGAGAAACCACTTCTTCCGAGCGAGCGGCGACTTCTTTGTCGTCAAGCGTGCCCGGGAGGATAAACAATAGTTCGTAGGTATGCATAAAATTACTTATCCCGCACTTTTTACGGCGGTCGTAAAACGCCGTAAAATGGATTTGGCCGGGCAACCGTTAGATACTGCCGGTAGCGGCCAAAAAGTGCGCGGAGTTCAAGTTTTATTAAAGGTGAGCCTATTGTAGCAGAAAACCGAAGGAAGTCAAGAGGCTCGCGCGTCGTCCTTTTTTATGCTATACTATGGACATACTTTGTCTATATCTCGCCTATGATACGACTTGATACTCTTAAAAAAATCATTAAAAAATACGGCTTCAAAATCACTGCGGCGCAACTGCGCGCGGCGCAAGCCACGGCTGTAAAATTGAATAAAGACCCGGAAGAAATTTTAATCAATGACGGCCTCGTCGGCGAAAGCGAGCTATACCAAAAAATGGGAGCGTATCTCAATGTTCCTTTTGTCGCTCTGAAAGGGCGGGAGATAAAAAAAGACGCTCTTAACTTAATCCCGGGGCCGGTGGCCGGCACACACCAGGTGGTGGCCTTTGAAAAGAACGCCAACGAAATAAAACTGGCTATGATTGACCCGACCGATATCCAAACGATTGAATTTCTTCGCCGCAAAACCGGCCTTGAGCCCAAGGTATACATCACCGCCTTGTCCGACCTGAAAGAAGCCCTGCGCCGCTACCACTCCGAGCTGGAAGGCGAACAGCTTCGCGTTATCCAAGAAAGAGAGGGCGAGGCTGGCGGAAACGAACTGAAAAAAGCGGCCGAAACCATCTCGGTCATCAACATCATCAACAACATTCTGGAAAATGCCGTCTTTGAGGGGGCATCGGATATTCATATTGAGCCGGAAGAAAAAGACGTCATCATCCGCTATCGCATTGACGGCGTTTTGAAGCAAGTAATGACCCTGCCGAAAAGCCTCCAAAGCGGAGTTACGGCGAGGATAAAAATTCTCTCTAACGTGAAACTGGACGAACATATGATACCGCAGGACGGCCGTTTCAAAATTCAGGTGCAGGATGACAAGGTGGCGTTGCGCGTGTCTATTCTGCCGGTCTATGACGGAGAAAAAATCGTCATGCGTATTTTACACGAAGGCGCCAAACCGCTTACCCTTGATCAGCTGGGTTTTCTTGACCAACCGAGAAAGATTGTGGACGCGGCCATTGCCAAACCGCACGGCATGATACTGGTTACCGGACCGACTGGTTCCGGCAAAACGACCACGCTCTACTCCATTTTGGGTATTTTAAACCAGCCCGGCGTGAACATTTCAACCATTGAAGACCCGATTGAATACCGCCTGGCGGGAGTAAACCAAAGTCAAATCAACCCTAAAGTAGGCTTTACTTTCGCTACGGGCCTGCGCCGAGATCGCCATCAATTCCGCCATGACCGGCCACTTGGTGCTATCCACGCTCCACACTAACGACGCGGCCACCACATTGCCACGCTTGGTGGATATGGGCGTGCCGCCATTTCTGGTAGCCTACACCGCGAACATCATCATCGCCCAGCGGCTGGTGCGCAAAATATGCCAATTTTGTAAAAAAGAATACCGCCTTGACCAAGCCGCGCTTCACGAACTCGCCAAAGTTTTTGACACTAAAAAATTAACGCCTTTGTTCAAAAAATACATCCGCGATTGGCGCGAAGGGAACAGCCCGGAAGAGCTGGCGTTCTACCAAGGAGCGGGTTGCCGGCGGTGCGGCGAAACCGGCTACCGCGGGCGGCTCGGCATCTATGAAGTGCTGGAGATCAACCCTGAAATAATTAAAATGATCAACCAGCATGCGAGTGCCAATGAAATAAAAGCCTACGCCCACGGCCACGGCATGCTCACTATTTTTGAAGATGGTTTAATCAAGGCGAAAATGGGCATCACAAGCATCAGCGAGGTGCTCCGCGTAACCCGCGAATAACCTATGCCACCGACAAAACCGGCCACATTGATAGAAAAAATGAATGAATGGGCGACCGACCACCTGCCAATTTCGTTCGTCCAGAAAATTTTGTTTGTCCACAACCTTTATATCATGGTGAAATCCGGCCTTTCCCTGGTGGAGGGTCTGCGCATTCTCTCCGAACAGATGGACAACAAGCGGCTAAAAAAAATCTTAAGCGAGATCAAACGGCAGGTGGAAAAGGGGCGGCAATTGAGCGAGGTGCTTTCCGAGTATCAAAAAATTTTCCCTTCCATCTATGTCAGTATGATCGCGGCGGGAGAAACAGCCGGTAAAATGGAAGCAGCTCTGCTCCAAGTAAATAACCAAATGAAAAAAAGCCATGAACTGGCCGCTCGCATTAAAGGAGCGCTTATTTATCCGGCAGTGATTCTCGTTGCTATGGCCGGCATCGGCATTGAAATGGTGGCCTTTGTCCTGCCCAAAATTATTGTAATGTTCAACGATTTTCACGCCGAACTGCCTCTGCCAACCCGAATGCTTATCTGGACGGTAACAACGGCCGAGCATTACGGCCTATTCATAGCCATTGGTTTGGGGGCGTTCATCGCTTTCTTGGTTTGGCTGGAACGAAAACCGCGCATAAGGCGGACGGTGCATGCCTTCAACTTGCGTCTGCCTATTTTCGGAGCGATTATTAAAAAAATCAACTTGGCCAGTTTTACCCTAACACTTTCCTCATTACTCCAAAGCGCCATTCCGATTGTTGAAGCGGTAAAAATTACCGCCAGCGTGCTCGGCAACATTAAATATCAAGAAGATTTGCTCGCGGCGGCCGAAGCCTTAAAAAAGGGCGAGCCGCTCTCCGCGGCGCTTAATCGTTCGCCGGAACGGTTCCCCCCGATGGCGGCGCAGATGATAATGGTCGGCGAACAAACGGGCGAACTGGAACAAATGCTCGGCGAGCTCTCCGAATATTACGGAGACGAAGTGGACAATACCATGAGAAATTTCTCAACAATCATTGAACCGGTGATCATTTTGGCCCTGGGCGCGGCAGTCGCCGGCATCGCGGTGGCCGTCATTATGCCCATGTATTCGCTTGCCCAAAGTTTTTAAACAGCTATGTTTCTAAACAACCCATTCCCCGGCGCTTTCGGACTAGATATCGGCGATCTGTCTATAAAGCTTATGCAAATGAACCGCCATCACCCGATAGGCCGGCCGCCTTTCTTCACGGTTGAAACCGCGCGCGCGGCCGCGCTTCCGCCGGGAGCAATCGTGAATGGAGAAATTCAATTGCCGGAGATAGTGCGCAAAAAAATTCTACATTTGCTTGGAGCGGATAATAATTTTCCGCGGCTGAAATCGCCCTGGGTGGTGGCCAATCTGCCTGAACCAAAGACATTTTTAAAACTCATTGAAATTGAAACGCCGGCGGAAGAATTGACTGATGACGAGGTCATCTACCAGGCGGCAAAGCACCTGCCTTTTGGCGAGGATGAGGCATACCTTGATTGGCAAGTGATTCCCTCCGCTGAAGCAACGGACAAAACCACGTCTGCGCTCATCGCCGCGGCGCCAAAAACCACAGCCGATTCCTACACACGCCTCTTGGAAGAGGCCGGGCTCAACCCTATAGCTCTAGAGGTGGAGGCGGCGGCTATCGCCCGCGCGCTCATTACCGCCGCCAAAGATTATGGCGGTATGGCGCGGGCCATTCTTGATCTGGGAGGAACGCGCTCCGGCCTGATTATTTACGATAAAAATACCATTCAATTTTCCACGAGCATCAATTTTTCCGGCGAGCTGGTCACCACCGCGCTCGCGCAAGGGCTCGGCATTGACCACGCGACGGCGGAAAAATTAAAAATCTCCGCCGGTGCGCGCGTTAACAAAGACTACCCCAAATACCTCAAAATCATTGACGAACTTATTGACCGATTGGTCGGGGAAATAAAACAAGCGCTAAAATTCTACCGCGAGCACTTTGCCGGCGCCAACCCGATTACCCATATTACGATGTGCGGCGGGTCGTCGCGCCTGGAAAATCTTGGTGCCATTCTTTCGCACGCGCTTCGCATTTCCGCGCATCCAGGCAATGTCTGGAAAAACGTATCAGCCGCCGCGCCGCCTTCCGCCAAACAAACCGCCGACGGGTTAGAACTGGCCGCCGTAATCGGGCTGGCTCTACGCGCGGCGCAAAATCCGCTTCGCCATTCCCTATGATGACTCTTCGCCTCAATTTATTGCCGCCGCCTAAAAAAAACGGCCTCGCCAGCATGATACGCTATTTATTCGCCAAAGAAATGCTTGAGTTTACCATCTTTACCTGCGCTCTTTTGGCGACTGCTCATCTGTTAAGCTGGTTTGTTCTCGCTCAAACACTCAATGATCTAGCGGCCACCTCTCTTCTGGTAAACCGCGAACTGCCCACGGTGAACCAAGAAATTCGGGCGATTAACGCCTTAACCAGAGAAATTGGCCTGGCCGGAGCCGGTTTCGCCCCCCTTACCCCCAGAATCGTTGACATCGCCTCCGCGTTGCCGCCGGAAATCCGCCTCACCGCCCTAACCATTGACAACAATACCGGAGCTATCAGCCTCGCTGG
>CAZHFX010000020.1:0-9550 GCA_964531745.1 uncultured Gammaproteobacteria bacterium | reverse complement strand
CTTTCTTGACTATCAAAAAATCATCAGTGTTCTCCCCTGGCTGGAGGGAGTGAATACGCCGGCATCGCAGTTATTCCAAAAAGAAAACATCAGTTTTGAAATTAGAGCCCATTTGAAAAAATAACCGTCGTTTTTTGTATGCGTTTCACCCCGCAGAAAAAAATTATCGCCGTCATTATCGCCCTGACCGCGACGGTCGTCATTATCACCGCCGCCGTTATACTGCCTACTATCCATTACACCAGGGAGCTGGACCGCGAAACTTATGAATTGCGCGTTTATTTGGAAAAAAAATATGAACGCAGTTTAAGCGTGCGTTCCACTCTAAAACAAACCGATGCTATTAAAGCTGAATTGGCGCGCGTGCCCGATCGCCTTTTCCGAGAAGGCGACGAACTTGAACTAATAACGAAGCTTGAAGCTATCGCGGCTAAAAATGCCATTACCCAAAAAATCACCAATTCCAATTTGGACAACATCGCCAACCGGCGCATCACGATATCTCTGGCCATCGCCGGCAGTTACCTCGGCGTGCTCAACTACTTGGCCGACATAGAAAACGAGCGTTACTTCATCATTCCCGCCCGCATATTGCTTATCCCGACCACCGGACAAAACAAGTCGGCGAACGCGAATATCAATATGAATCTTGATATCAGCTTGCATGTCAGCCCTAAATAAAAACTGGTCATTCAAAAAAATAGAGCCCTACGCCAAATGGCGGCTGGCGAGTTTGGCGTTATTCGGCGTTCTTTTGGGGAGCGTCATCGGCAGTTTCTATTTTATTTATTTAAACATTTATCGAACGCTTGATGACGCGCACAATATCATCATCTTAAACTCCAACCTATCAATAAATAAAATCAATATGGAAAGCTACCGGCAAGCCGCTCTAGCCATCAAACTCAAGGAAAAACCAAGTTCCATCCCAAAAAATATTCGTGATATATTTTCTTATGGCCAAACTGCCTCCTCCACGCCAACAACCCCTGCCAAAAAATAACCCCGCCTCCGGCCAGCCAACAGAGCGGCGGCGCTGGTTTGTTTTGGGACGCGAACCTCTGCTCTCGGCGGCGGAAATTGCCGCGGTTTTGCCGGCGGCCAAAACAACTTACGCCCCGCCGATTTTTTTGGTGACGGCTGATTTTGATCCCAAAGAAATAATCAGGCGGCTGGGCGGCACAATAAAAATCGCCGAGGAAATGGCCCCGACACTGACCGAAAAAGAAATGCTCTCCGCCATAGAAGCGGAATTAAAAAGGGTTGACGGTAAAATCCATTTTGGCTTGAGCGGCTACCCCCACGCCGGAAAAATGACAGAGGTGAAACAACTGGCGACCTGGGGTTTAACCATAAAAAAAGCGCTCAAGACAGCCGGTCGTTCAGCGCGCTATGTTGACAACCGCGGCACAGAGGCGCTCTCCTCGGCCGCCGTTTTACACAATGGCCTGGCGGAACGGGGCCGCGAGTTTATTATTATTCCCGTGTCCGACAACCAGTACGCTTTAGGGAAGACGGCCGCCATACAGCCGTTGGAGGAATTCAGCAAACGTGATTTCGGCCGCCCCGGGCGCGACGACACGAGCGGCATGTTGCCGCCCAAGCTCGCCATGATGATGATCAATCTGGCGAGCGCGGATAAAAACGGAATATTGCTAGACCCTTTCTGCGGTTCGGGGACAATTCTCACCGAAGCGGCTCTGCTCGGTTACAAAAATATTATCGGCAGTGATATTACGGAAAAAGCGATTGCTGACACCAAAAAAAATTGGGATTGGCTAAAAATGCAAGATTCGCCGCTACCAAAAATTTTCCAAGCGGACATAAAAAATATTACAGATAAGATAGAGGGGAAAAGCGTTGACGCGATAGTGACCGAGTCTTATATGGGCAAACCCCTGCGCGGTGGAGAAAAACTTGAACAATTACAATCTCAAGCGGAGGAGTTAGCCAATTTGTATGTAACGGCGTTTGAAAATTTCGCTAAAATTTTAAAACCTAAAGGCACAGTAATTTTCATCATTCCAGAATTTCAAGCAGGGAGCAATTTGGTGAAAATAAATTGTCTAGATAAAATAATTAAACTCGGATTTAAACAAGAGAAATTTTTAGACAAGGAAAACAGCCTCGCCTACCAGCGCCCCGGGCAATATGTGCGCCGGGTGATATATAAGTTTACTATTGAAGTATAAATAAATCCCGCACCACGGGCGTAAGCCCGCGGTATTGGGCTTATTACACTGCGGGGTAAATTGACATTCATCCCACGCGCTGACGCGCGGGGTCTTCTGTGGTGCGGGATAAAAGGCTAATTTTTACCCCGCAACTTTTTCACCGCTTTTTTTACTTCTTTGATATTTTTTTCTACCGGCAAATGTTCCGGCATCGTGCCACCTATTTTCCGAATCGTGTCGCGTACGTTTTCACCTATTGCGCGATGTGTGTCTGTCGCCGCGTTTTCGTCTTCAACTCGATCAATTTTTAACTTCTCATCAGTCTGTGTTATTCGGAATAAATTAGCGGCTAGCTCCGTTGCGCCAGTGCGATCGAGCAATTCTCCTTTTCTGACATTTTTATGTTCTTCTAACTCAGTAATGCCCATGCCATATAAACCAATATAACCAGCGTTGTTAAATTTTCCAAAATTACTAACACCGGATGCGCGAGCGGTTTTGAACAATCTTTTATTTTGAGTGGCTACTTCATTGCGAATAAACAGGCGTTTATCCGCCGCCGCTAATTGCTCCGCGATTTCCTGGTGTCTAGATTGCACGGCAAAATATGTTTGTGCGAGAGCGATCTCTTGTTTACGAGGGTCGCCATTTTGGGCGATTAAATAACAAGCGTAGCGCGAAAGCCAAAAATCATTAATTTTGCGCTTTGCTTCTTTTGCCGTATTTTTAGCCAAAATTATCATTTTGCCGGCGTCAGGAAAATGATCCTGAACGTTCTGATTACTTAAATCACAAGCGGCTTTAGCTTTATCAATAACTTTTTCAAAATTTTCCCATTTATTATATCCCAACAGAGACATCAACTCGCGCGCTTCCCAATATTCCACACCCTCTGGCGTTACTTTTTTTATACTTTCAAAATCCTTGACTGGCCCCCGTAGCGTTAGTTCTTGAGTCATATAAAAACAACTAAATTAGTTTAACACCTTGTTTACGCATTTATATGAAAGTAAACCAAATCCCCGTCTTTGATAATATAATCTTTGCCTTCCAGCCGCATTTTGCCGGTTTCGCGAATCTTTAACCAGCCGCCGGCGGCAACAAAATCTTCCCAGTTCACTACATCGGCTTTAATAAAACCCTTTACAAAGTCGGTATGAATAACCCCGGCGGCGTCCGGCGCTTTAGTGTTCGCCTTCACCGTCCAGGCGCGCGTTTCCGGCTCGCCGGAAGTGAGAAAAGTCACTAAATTCAATAGTTTATAACTGGACACAATCAATTTGTCCAAACCGGTCTGTTCAATACCCAAATCTTTTAAATATTGTTTAGCTTCAGCCGGGCTTAAATCCGCCAGCTCGGCTTCCAACTTCGCCGAAACTTCAATTTGTTCCGCGGCCGAGCTGATTTTTTCTACATTTTTCACGCCTTCATCCGTGTTTACTACATAGAGCATCGGCTTCATCGTCAGCAGATGTAAATTACGCATAATTTCCAGCTCGGTTTCAGTGTATTCCAATTCACGAGCCGGCTCCGCCGCCTCTAGCTTTTTATAAACATGTTCAAACAGTGCCGCTTGCGGCGCATATTCTTTGGCGCCGGGGCCTTTCATCATCCGTTTGGCGTTTTCTAATTTTTTTTCTACAGTTTGTAAATCAGCCAGTGCCAACTCGGTGTTGATAATAGCCGCGTCGTCTTTGGGGTCTACCCGATTGTGCACGTGAACAACATCATTGTCGGTGAAGGCGCGCACCACCTGCGCGATGGCACTTACTTCGCGGATATGCGACAAAAATTTATTGCCCAAACCTTCGCCTTCGGCGGCGCCTTTTACCAAACCGGCAATATCCACAAACTCAATCACCGTGGGAATGATTTTTTTTGATTTAGAGACTTCGGACAATTTGACCAAACGTTCGTCAGGTACTTCCACCACGCCGACATTGGGGTCTATGGTACAAAATGGATAATTGGCTACGTTGGCTTGTTTACTTCTAGTTAAAGCATTAAACAGCGTGGATTTACCGACGTTAGGCAAACCGACTATTCCGATGGAAAATGACATAACAAAAAAATTATAAACTATTTTTTTTAACTCAACTAAAAAACTATACCTTATATTTATTAAAAAAACAACTATTTGTATGACATAAATTATTAAATTTCGGCTTCCTATTGTACATAGAATAGTTCTGTGATACAATCTCCTTATGACGCTCACACTAAAACAAAGAGCCCAACATTTGCGACAAACCGGGAAAACCTATTTAGAAATTCAACAGAAATTAAACGTACGCTTACCAGCTAGCACTCTTTCTTTTTGGTGTAAGAAAATATCTTTATCCCAAAAACAGCGCCACCGCATCCAAACTATTATAACTCGGAACAGAGAACGCGCGCGCCGAGCGGCGGTGACGGCAAACAAAAATAAACGGCTGGAGTATCTGAATGATTTGTTCAAAAATAACAGACACCTTGCCCGGATTGCCAACAATAAAGATGTGTCAAAAATTATTGCGGCGATGCTCTACCTGGCCGAAGGAACCAAGGGAAGCCGCGGCTGCTTGACATTTGGTAATTCAGATCCGGCCATCATTTCTTTATTTATTTATCTTTTGACAAAAATCTATACTATTGACATACGCAAATTTAGATGCACAGTACAATGCCGGGCGGACGCTAATATCCCAGAACTTGAAAAATTTTGGTCGAGAATTACCAGCATACCTCTGGCACAATTCTACAAAACTAGAGTTGACCCTCGCACGGTTGGTAAAATTTCGCTCAAACCAAACTACAAAGGAGTTTGTAAACTTGACTATTTTTCCGCTCACCTATATAATGATCTGACAATTATAAGCGAAATTGTTTGTTCAATAGCCAAAAAGGGCCGTTAGCTCAGCTGGCTAGAGCGTCTGGCTGGCAGTCAGAAGGTCGTGGGTTCAAACCCCACACGGTCCACTACAAAAATCGCCCCGACTTAATTGGGACGATTTTTTGTATACTACTATTTTTGTTAAAGCGCGGCGGCCGGACTGGCGGGCGCTAAAATGGGAGTTACATCAATTGGAACAGCCGCCGACTCTAAAATACTTAGAATATCAGAAGATACTGGCGTCGGGTCTGGCGCCGGGCTGGGAATGACGGGAACAACCTCCGCTGGAACCGAAACTGGCGCTGAATCGGTTGGCGCCGGAGCCGGAGCTAGTTCAGTTGGGGTTGGCGGAGTTGGAGTTGGCGCTGTAGGAATTGGTGTTAAGGCAGAATCAGCCGGCGGCTCAACCGACGGGCTCAGCGCGGGCGTAGTGGTGCTCGCGGTTTCTGCCGGCGTAGCCGGCGCCGCGTCTGCCGGAGGAGTAGTGGAAGCGCTGGAGGACGCGTTGCCTTCTGTCTGGCCGACTGTCTCCGCCGGAGCGGAAGGGGTGGCGACGGCGTCAAGAGGAGGGGTAGCTGGGGTGGCGGGGCTTTCAATTTTTATCCCGGCAACGTCAGTTATCCCGGCCGTCAGCGGATCAACGCGCTTGGCCACCACGATCCAGTCAAAAGTGGCATTGCTAATACCGCCGCTTAATTCTTTAGCCGTAAATCCAACGGCATCTTTTTTACTCACATATATTCCTTTGGCTTCGCCGGAGGTGAGCGTAACCGTAACTTTGAGCGGCTGGGTTTTGTCAATAATTTCTTGGGTGGCGGCGTCAAAATCTACCCGCGCCTCGCCGGCCATTAACTGCGAGGAGCTGGAAAAGACGAACTCGGCCGTCGGCGATTGGAGACCATACATATTTTTTTCTCCAACCGATGTTGAGAGGTGGCTCACAAAGTAGCCATTGTTGTCAATCTCCCAAAGGCCGTTTTTACCAGTGACGGCCGCCACATTCAAAATAGAGTAGCCGCCTAGATTAACATCGTTTCCGTTCGGCGCGACCAGGCTGTTATTTTGAGCCGTTTGGACTGTCAGGTTGGCCGGCGCGGCGCCGGAAGAAATGGCGATGCCGGCCGCGCCGGCGATGGTTTGAACATCTTGCCTAAGCGTGGATATGGCCTGATCGCGGTTATAAATCCAGCCGGTGCGGATGAGCGCCATAATTTTACCGGAAGCTCCCTCCGGCAAATCATCCAGCGCCATGCCGATAACCGCCACCAGTTTGGAACTGCTGTCTTTGTCCGGGTCATATTTCATGGCATAGCCGGCCGCAGAAGCCGCCACCAATAGATCGCCGCGTTTAATCGGCCCGTTGTCCGCCGTTACCTTCACCGGCACGCGGCCAGCCAGGGCTAAAATTGCCGTGTAATTAGTTTTACCCTTGCCCACTATGATAGTAGGGTTGGTGGAGATGACGCCGGCAACAGACTGGCTATAGGCCCCATTGCTCCGGCGGTAACGATCAGGAGAGTCGGGGTCAATCATCATCACATCGCCCGCCTCCGCCGCTTCTTCAGGCGCGATATCCACCCGCTCGGCCAAATCACCCGGGTTCGTGGAAGTGCCAAAGACAGCCGAAGCGGCATAGAGTTCGCCTCGGGTGCGAACATCGCCATTCGCCATCACCGAAAATACTGTCTGATTGTTCGCCCTAACCGAGAGCGCGTAAGCATCGGTTGAAGTGGTGGAAAAATTCGCCGCGTCAAAGATAAAAGCGCGCGCGCCCGGCGACGCGCCGACCGAAGAAGTGAAGAGCGTGGTGGTGGCGAAGCTCAATTTGTCAAGCACAGAACCGGCCATGCTGAAATTTCCATTAAGGTCAATATCGTACGCCGACTGGCCACTGCCTACTTTCAACACCCCGCTCGCGGTATCTACGGTTAGAGCCTTGGTAAGACCGGGTACCGATTCCGCGGCCAGCCCTTTCTGGAGCAGAACTTTTATTTTTTCTTTTCCTTCCGCTAACGGTTCAAGAGCCAGGCCAATAATGCTCCCGGCTCGGCCGCTACCCGGATTGTAGCGCATAGCATAGCCCGGCTCGGAAGCGGTGACAAGATAGTCGCCGACCGAGATTGCCCCATTTTCCGCCGTTGTTTTAACGAGCACCACGCCGGCTAAACCCAGCGGCACCCGATCAACGCCATTGGCGCCGATAATGAACGCGCCGGTATCTGATATGACGCCGGCCACCGCCGTGGAGTAACTGCCGGCGGATTTGCGATAACGATTGGAGCTGGAAGAAATGACCAAGATATCGCCGCCTTCCGCGGTTGTTCCCGCGTCCAAATTAACATATTCAGCAAAGTCGCCAATGCCGCCGGAAGCGACATTGGCATTAAAGGTGCCGGTGGAAGCCACATAGCCACTGCCGTCTATGGAAAATACCTTACTGCCGGCATTTCTAACCGAGAGTAAGATGGTACTGCTGTTCATGCTAAGAGCGGTATTGGTATCCAGTACGAAAGCGCCAACGCCGGTTCCAGAAACGTAAGAGGTAAAAGTGGTAGTAGTATTGTTGTTGTCGGAATTTATGCTCAAGCCACCAGTGCTGGTTCCACCGAAAATACGAATAGAGCTAGAAGTGCTGATAGCACCGGAAGAATCAACAGAGAAAGAGCCGGAGGCCGGGTACTGCGTGTTGATGCCCAAATTAAATGAATCCGAAGCTAAAGTAGATGTAGTTCCATTTTGAACATTGTGAATATTAAGAGGAGACAGCACTCTGCCCTTAATATTTATAATATCACTGATAGTATCGCCTAAAGTAAGATTGCCGTCCGCTGAAAAATTACCAAAAGTTTTAATAGTGCCAGAGGCATAGACATTGCCTGACGAATCCACATAGAATCTGCCTTGATTAAATCCGGCCTGACGGCTAAATATAAACGTGTCGCTACCCAAACTAGATGTAGCATCGATGGCGCCTCCGTTAGCTGTATTGCCGCCAAGATCCAAAACACTATTTCCACCGCCATAAAGAAGCTGTGCGCGCGGCGTCCCATTGTTATCAGTAAGCACTAAACCGGTAACATTATTAGTACCTCTACTTGAAATCTCATTCCCCGCCTGTAAAAATATGAAACCATTCTTGCCGTTACTGCTGCCTACTGTCAAACTTACCCCACCCCCAGTGACAGTAGCCGGAGTAACGGCATCAGTTAAGATGATAGAGGTGCTGGAAGCAACCGAGGCCATGACATTGTCATTATTATCCACCCATTTTTGTAACACATCATTGCCGGTAGAAGTGGCTTTAAGCGTAATGAGAGCATCGCCGGTTGGTGCTAGGCCCATCGCCAAACTGCCATAGATGCGGGTAGTATCTCCGGCCGCGGCATCGGAATCGCCGAGCGTAGTATTGCCAAAAGCGGTTACTGTGCCGGAAGCAGAAATGTTGCCACTTTGAGAGAATATATTCACTGTTCCATAATTATAACCGGAAACTCCGGTGCCGATAGCTATTGTTCCGGTAGCGATTTCTAACGAGCGAAAATCAGCGGCGGCGGTTAAGGTTGGGTTGATATACAATCCTCTCGTTATACCGCTTGCCCCGCCGGTTTGGTTGATGGTTGGAAGAATATCAAGCCAATCAAAGTTGCCTGTTCCGCTTGTAGGCGAGAAAGTTCTAATTATTTGAATCTGCTTATTATTTCCAGCAGTTTGTTGTGATGTGTTTCCTGCAAAAGAAAAATTTATATCACCAGCGGCGACACCATAGGAATAGAAAGACAAGTTTCGACCGCTCGCGTTTGGACTTGAATAATTGTTGACGGTATATGGGAAAAAATATGTATCTGAGCCTACCCCTAAAGAGCCTATCCGTATATCCACAAACTGGCCTGTGCCAGAGGCAGAGGTATTGCCGCTTGAATCCACATAGAACTTGCCGAGATTGCCGCCGGTACCGATGGTAAGGGTTGATGATCCGGTAATGGCTCCGGAAACCGAGAGCGTCCCGCCGATGGATGACGAGGCGTTGGATATGAAGCCGCCCAAAAAGGTGGCAAGGCTGGATTGCTGGAGAGTACCCGACGCCGAAACATTACCCGAAGAATCAACATAAAACTTGCCCAACATATCCGCGGTGGAAGTGGCGATGGCGAGGTAACTGGAACCATAAGTGGAAGTGACCGTGCCGCTGCCAACTTTTATATTACCGCCATTTATTTCAAGTTTTGAAGACGGATTGGTAAGACCAATGCCGACATTGCCTTTATTATTTATAATGAGTCCTTGAATAACATTACTGCCATCGTGATAAGCTAACGATACGCCTCCTGCCTGATATAATTCACCAAAAGAGCCATTTGTTCCAACTGTAACAGCCCCACCATTTGATTGAAGATTTGAACCAGTACCAGCTTGGATAGAACCAACACTGAAAATAGTGCCGGAAGTTCTGACATTGCCGTTACTGCCGGTCGTTGCATCCACAGAGAATAGCCCGCTCCTAAAA
>CAZHFX010000019.1:0-17303 GCA_964531745.1 uncultured Gammaproteobacteria bacterium | reverse complement strand
CATGACTTCCTCCGATTGCGGCAGGCGTGCCGCAAGGCAGTGGCCGAGTTTATCTCGGCGTGCAGGCAGTCAACCAAACTGGCTAGCTATCTGCATGCCGAGAGGCATGTAAAGAACAATCGTAATATATCGCGAAACAGAGAATTATATCATATTTTTGGTCTTAAGTCAAGGGGGGATACATTCTATAGCGTAATTTGGCTAAAATTAGCCAAAAGCTATGCCAACCAGGCTTGGTAATTATGCCAATCGGCCACTGGCAGACCCGTGTAATAGCGCACGTGCCGGAGCAGGTTGGCGTGCGAAGTAATGGCTTGGGGAGGAGAAAAACCAAGGTAACCGACTAATTCAGCAACAAAATGATCCAGAGATTCTTTGGCCGGCGAAGTAGAGTTTAAAAAATCCAAAAAATCAGTGATGAGCTTAAAAACCCGCTCATCTTTTTCCTGGCCGGTGATGAGAGTATTCACGACAGCGAGAGCGCTCTCGGCAATCAAAACGCGATCCAGATGGGCGCGAACGGCCGCGTAGTTCTTCGCAATTTCTACCGCGCCCGCATAACGCGCTCCCTTGCCCGGAATAATTTCAACCTCCAATAAAGAAAGCGGCTCCAGCGCGGCGCTATTTTTAGCAGTGATTTTTTTCACGCCGCGCGCCACGGCTTCAATCTTCCCCTGCTCTTTGGTGTAGAAAGTGATGAGCTGGTCATATTCCCGCCAATCGCGACGGGTCAAAGTGATCGCGAGCATAGTACTGTCATTCTGAGTGAAACGAAGAATCTCTGTCCCAATCGCCAAACGGACAGGGATCCTCCCCCGCCCTCCGGCGGGTCAGGATGACAATTTTTTCCTTTCCAGATATCCCTCCAGTATCACCATCGCCGCCTTTTCGTCGCGGCTGGACTCTCCTCCCATCGCGTCCGCCTGCCCGGAAGAAAACCGTTCGTCAAAAAATTCCACCGGCTGAGTGATATATTTTTGTAATTCAAACACAAATTTTTGGACGCGCTCGGTATTTTTATTTTCAGAGCTATTCAAGCTCACCGGAAAACCTACCACCACCAGATCAATTTTTTCTTTTTTTAAGAGCGCGGCTATTGCCCGCACTTTCTGCGGCAGAGTGTCTTCTCCAATCAGGCCATAAGGCAACACGACGCCAAGCGTGGTGTCCGACCAAGCCAAACCGAGACGTTTCGTGCCGAAGTCAATGGCCAATATATTCATATAAGCAACTTAAGCAGAGTAAACAACTTAAGCAGATTGAGTAGGAAGCTCGCCATTTGCTTACCTTGCTTACTCTGCTTACCTTGCCTAAGCTGCTTCTTGCGGTCGTCTTGTGGCCACGACATTTCCATCTTCCGTGATAATAACCGTGTGTTCAAAGTGCGCGGAGAGCGAATTATCAGCCATTTTGATGGTCCAACCATCGGGCATAGTGGCCACTCGCCAGCCGCCGAGCGCGATCATCGGCTCAATGGCAATAACCATACCGGGCCGAAGCAGAGTGCCCTCCAACGCCTGGTCGTAATAGTTCGGAATCATCGGCTCCTCATGCACCATATGCCCCACGCCGTGGCCCACCAAATCGCGCACCACGCCATATTTACCCTGCGATTTCACATAGTTTTCTACCGCGCGGCCGATTGAGGCGATGCTATTGCCGGGCTCGGCCGCCTTGATGCCTTCCTCCAGAGCGGCGGCTGTGACGGCTAATAATTTTTTGGCAGCTTCCGGAATAGCGCCGACGGCAACCGTCACGGCGGTGTCGCTAAAAACACCCTTCGGCTTTTGATTTTTATCCGCCAGCCGACGGACGGACTTTTTACTTTCATAAGGCCATTCCATGCCAATGTCTAAACTGACAATATCCCCATCTTTCAAAAATGTTTCCTTGCGCGGAATGCCGTGCACCAGTTCGCTATTGAGAGACACGCAAACAGTCGCCGGAAACGGCCGGCCGGCCGAAGCCGGTTTATAACCTTTGAATGCCGGCCGGCCGCCGGACTCTCGGATAAGTTTCTCGGCCAGCTGATCAATTTCCCAGACAGACGCGCCGGGCACGCATTTTTTGGCCAACGTTTCTAAAATGGCGCCAATAAGGGCGCAATTTTGTTTAATTTTTTCAATATCTTGCTGTGTCTTGATGAGCATAGAATACTAGCCGTGTAATATTTTTTGAACATCTTCATCCACTTTTTGAATTGTCTGCCTGCCGTCTACCGATTTTAGCGCTCCCAAAGCCTTATAAAATTCTTTTATGGGCTTGAGCGGCACATTCCCCTGCTCACGCACTCTTTTCTCCACCACTGCGCGGTCATCATCGGCGCGTGTTACCAGTTCGCCGCCGCACTTGGGGCAAACAAAAAAGGCATTCGCGCCGGCGGTAGCGGGGATAATTTCGCCGCAACGGCTGCACACGCGGCGGCCGGCCAGGCGGATAAATGATTCTTCGTCCGGCAAAGCAATTTCCACTGCCAGCGCTTCATCGGCCATTTTTTTGGCGGTAAAATATTCCTGAAATTTCTGGGCCTGGGAAACCTTTCGGATAGTGCCGTCTAAAACTACCCCCTGCCCGTTTTTGAGATAACGATCAATTTCTTTAAAAACCAAAGAGTAAATAATTTCATCGTCCGCCAGCTGGCCTTGTTTCATTTGTTCCAGCGCGATTTTTTCTTCCGTGGTTAATTTTTTCTTGGTTTGCAGGGCGCGCAAAAGATCCCCGGTGGAAATATGACCGTAATTGTATTTTTCAGCGATTTTTTTGGCTTGCGTGCCTTTGCCTGACCCGGGAGGGCCGAGGAAAATAAGAATTTTTTTCATGATTTTTAAGTTGGGCGTTCTCTCTCCCCTTTTAGGGGAGAGGTGGGGGGTGGGGTTTTACCCGTAAAAGTGTTAAACCCCCTCTTGTGTTCTCCCCCTTATAGGGGGAGAAGTAATTTACATTTTAGCAAAAATGCGGGGAAAAATCAACCCTTTGATAAAATTAAAAAACACCCCAATTGCTTGGAGTGTTTTTAATTTGGTTATCCACCTGCTCGATATGACTACAAATTTTGTAATCATATCGAGTTGGCAGGTGGATGTTGTCCTGACTCTCCGCCGCCCCCACAGATTGACTGGGGGCGGGGCGCGTGGGCCCTTGGCTAGCGGGTCACCGTGGCCGCCGAGATGGGTACAGGGAAGAGAAACTGGCCTCTGTCGATTGCGTCGTCCGCCATCCCAATGGCACAGGTGCCATCGCAGGCACCCTTGTCCTCGTGAGCAACGGGTTCGGCGTAGACGATCGCGTTGTCCTTGGTGAAAACGCGATCGATCTCGTCCACGTGACTCCGGCCATTGCACCCGCAGGAACGCTCCAGAGAAACGATTTCGCCCCTCTGGTCTTTCTCCTCCTTGCTGTCGGTGCTGGTCCTGAAAACAACGAAGATCATCGGAGTCTCCTTTCTTGCTGTTGGGGTTGTTGACGTAACAGCGCCAATCAATCCACCAACGTATATTGGCGAACTAATTAGCGCTGTCTTCATATTGTAAAAGAATAAACAAGTATGCCAAAAAAACACTTTTTTGTCAAGGCCTAAACGCAAAAAATGGCTTACCTAAGCCATTTTGTGATGATATTCGGTGATGGATTCCCGCTTTCGCGGGAATGACAAACGTGCTAAATTCGGTCGTATTCGTGCATGGTCATCTGCGCCTCTATTTGCTTGGCCGTTTCAATGGCAACCGCTACTACGATGAGAAGCGAGGTGCCGCCTATTTGAAAACTGGTGCTGCCAAGCCCGCTTTGGACCAAAAGCGGCAGTATGGCAATGAGACCAAGAAACAGCGCGCCAATTAAGTTGATTCTATTCATGGTTTTTGAGAGATAATTTTCTGTCTCTTTCCCCGGACGAATACCGGGAATAAAGCCGCCCTGCTTCTGGAGATTCTCCGCAATTTTCTGCGGGTGGAAAACAACGGCCGTGTAGAAATAGGTAAAGGCGAAAACTAAAATAAAGTAGGCTGAATTATAAAAGGGTTTGTTCTGGAACAGGCTCAGGGTGCCATTGGCAATATCACGCATCCAGCTGGCATCGGCGTGCACAAAAAACTGGGCAATCATTGAAGGGAACAAAATCAGCGAAACGGCAAAGATAATTGGGATAACCCCGGCCATATTCACGCGAAAAGGCAGGTGGCTCGCGGAGCCGCCGTAAATTTGATTGCCGCGCACCTGTTTGGCGTAGCTGACCGGAATGTTGCGCTGGCCTTCGCTGATGAAAACCACGCCGACAACGGTGAGAACGGCCGCGGCGGCGAAAAGAATGTAAGTATAAAGCTGGGACGGGTCGTAGTTCAAAAACATGGTACGCAGGCCCCCCGGCAAAGCGGAAACGATACCGGCGAAAATGAGGAGAGAGACGCCGTTGCCCACTTTCTTTTCGGAAATTAATTCGCCCATCCAAACTAGAAACATCGTCCCGGCCGTGATGGTGAGCATAATAGTCACTACGCGGAACGGCGTTAAATTGGATAAGACCGGTGCGGCAGACTGGTTGAGCAATTTAATCATGGCGTAGGACTGTAAAATGGCAAGCGGTACCGTGAGCCAGCGCGTATACATATTAATTTTCTGCTGGCCGCTCTCTCCTTCTTTTTGCATCTCCTCCAGCGAGGGCACGATCATGGCCAACAGCTGGAAAATGATGGAGGAAGTGATATAGGGGCCGACGCCGAGCATGATGATAGAAAAATTCTCCATCGTGCCGCCGGAAAAGATATTCAGCAAACCCAAAATTTGGTTGCCTGACAGGTAATTGCGCAAATTGGCGACATTCACTCCGGGCACCGGAATGTGCGCCACCAAACGGAAAATAACGAGCAGAGCCAACACAAACAAAATGTTGTTGCGAACATCTTTAATTGCCCAGATACTCTTGATTTTATCCCACATACTTATTTAATTTCTCCCCCGACGGCTTTAATTTTGTCAGCCGCTCCCTGGGAGCAAGACAAACCAACAATGCTGACTTTTTTCGTGAGGCCGCCGGTGGAAACTACCTTGGCGGCGCGAGCGTTCTTGCTGATAATGTGTTTGGCTTGTAACGCCGACAGATCAACGACCGCGCCGGCATCAAAATTGGTTTCAATTTCGCTTAAGTAGACTTCCGCCGGTTTGACGCGCGGACTTTTGAAACCGCGTAATTTCGGCGTAGACTGGAGCAAAAATTTGAAACCCTTCATCTTCAAACCGCGACTGCCGCCGGAACGAGCCGTTTGACCCTTACCACCACGCGTGGAAGAGGTGCCGTGGCCGGAAGCGTTGCCGCGGCCGACGCGTTTGACGCGATGTTTAGAACCATGCGCTGGTTTGAGAGTGTGAATTGAGAGTGTCATAAAATATAAATTATTCAGCCTTCTTCACGGGAACGCGTTTGAAGCTCTGCAAAGCGTTGAAAGTGGCTTTTACTAAAGAAATTTTATTTTTTGTTTTGCCCAAAATTTTTGACGATACATTCGGAATACCGGCGAGCTCTAACACAACGCGCACCGCGCCGCCGGCGATAATACCGGAACCGCGTGGAGCTGGTTTTAACATAATGCTCGCGGCTTTAAATTTACTGAGCACCAAATGCGGAATAGTGTCTTTAACAATCGGAACTTTAATGATGTGCTTTTTGGCCTGATTCACGGCTTTCTCCACGCCGCCTTGCACATCTTTGCCCTTCGCGACGCCAAAAGCCACTCGGCCTTTGCGGTCGCCAATGATAACACAGGTGCGGAAGCTCATATGCTTACCACCTTCGGTAACGCGAGTAACCCGGGCCAAATCCAAAATGAACTGATCAAATTCAGATTTCTCCTGAGGGCCTCGTCCACCTTTTCTAAAACCTGGTTTATTCATACAAAGATAATTATAGGGCTAAACCGCCGACGCGAGCACCTTCGGCAACAGCCGCCACGCGGCCATGATAACTATATCCGCCACGATCAAACACCACTTTGGTGATACCAAGCGCTTTGGCTTTCTCGGCAAGAGCTACGCCAACGGCATAGGCGGCGGCCACCTTCGTGGTTTGACCTTCGACTGGCTTCACTTTCTTTAAATCGTTGCTCTTCACAAAACAAAGTGTCTTTCCGGCCATGTCATCAATAAGCTGGGCGGTGATAGACTTCAAACCGCGGAAAACTGACAAACGCGGAGTGGCGGCAGTGCCGGAAAGATGCGAGCGCACGCGCGTGTGGCGCACTTGTCGGATATCGTTGTTGCTTTTGGTACTTAATCGTTTCATAAAAAAAGTTACTTCAGACTAAGCCGCGGTTTTAGCGGCAGTCTTGCCGGCCTTGCGGCGAACAATTTCTTCCATGTATTTAATACCTTTGCCTTTATAGGGCTCCGGCTTCCTAACACGGCGAATAATGGCGGCCATTTCTCCCACTGCTTGCTTGTCGGTCCCTTCCACGGTAATGACATTCTTTTCCACGGAAAACTTCGTCCCGGGAAGCGGTTTCACTTCTACCGGATGAGAAAAACCTACCTCAAGGCTTAAATTTCCGCCTTTAAGAGCGGCCTTAAAACCGACTCCATTAATTTCCAACTGCTTCTTGAAACCGCCGACCACGCCATCAATCATGTTTTCAATCAAACTGGAAAATGTGCCCCACAAAGCGCGATCGCGCTGGCTTTCGCCCGCAACCTGCACGGTCACTTCAGAGTCGCTAATGACCACGGTGACGCGCGGATGCACGGAAAGTTTCAGCTCGCCTTTCGGCCCCTTCACCATCAGCTCCGTTCCTTTCATTTCGGCGGTGACGCCAGCGGGTAATATTCTTATTTTTTTACCGATACGGGACATATGTGTAAATACTAGTAAATTTCGCAAATCAACTCTCCGCCAACTTTGGCCGCGCGCGCTTCTTTGTCAGTCAAAAGGCCGCGCGGAGTGGAGATAATTGCCAAGCCTAATCCGTTCAATACTTTATCAATATCGCTGGTTTTTACATAGCGGCGATGACCCGGAGTGGAAACTCGCTTTACCTCCTGAATAGCCGGCAATCCATCGGCATATTTCAAAGTAACCATTAAAAAAAGGGGTTTGGTTTTGCCTTCTTCCGCTTTTACGATGTACCCTTCGCGGACTAAAATATCTGCTATAGCCTTTTTCATTTTGGAAAAAGGAATAGCCGCTTCTTTCTTGTGAACAAGACTGGCGTTGCGGATTCTGGTTAACATGTCAGCGATTGGGTCGGTCATCATACGGATGTTGAAATTTTATCTTGGGTTAATATATTTAATTAAATAAGGTAGATTACCAGCTTGATTTCCGCACCCCCGGCAGGCGTCCGGCGTTGGCCAGTTCGCGGAAACAAATACGGCACAGATTAAATTTGCTCATATAACCGCGCGTGCGGCCACACTGCCAGCAACGGTGCACGATACGGGTGGAAAATTTCGGTTTACGCTGTGATTTAGCAATTTGTCCTTGAGTGGCCATACAAAATTATTTGGTAGAACGAGTAAAAGGAAAACCCAGTTCAGTTAAAAGCGCGAGCCCCGCTTCTTTGTTTCGCGCGTTGGTATTAATTATCACTTGCAAACCGTGAATCTTCTCAATTTCTTCCATTTTTACTTCCGGGAAAGCCGCGTTTTCTTTAAAACCAATGGTATAATTGCCCTGACGATCAAAACCAGCTGGAGAAATACCATGAAAATCACGCACGCGAGGGAAAGTAACGCGAACCAATTTTTCTAAAAAATCATACATCCGTTTCCCGCGCAAGGTTACCGTCACGCCGATCTCCTGCCCCTCGCGAATTTTGAAGTTGGAAATGGCTTTTTTGGCCTTAGTGCGCACTGGCTTTTGGCCGGTAATTTTTGCTAGACTTTTTTCCACGTTTTCAATGAAACCCGACTCTTTCATAAAGCGGCCGATGCCGACATTCACCACCACTTTTTTGATCTTCGGCACTTCCATGACATTGCGAAAATGGAGCTTCTCTTTAAGAGCCGGCACCACTTCCTTTTTATATTTTTCGTACAAGGTAAGCATACGTTTTAAACAATAACTTGGTGACAACGGCGACACGCGCGCTGTTTTTTTTCGCCATCAAGTTGGTAGCCAACACGAACCGGCTGGTCGCATTTCGGGCAGATAAGCATCACTTTAGCAACCGGGAGCGGGCTCGCGAGGGTCAAAATCTGACCTTTTTCGGTACTGCTTTTGGCGCGCAAATGCTTCTTCATCTGGTGAAGACCCTCCACCACCACTTTTCCCTCTTCCGGAAAAACCTGAATAACCTTGCCGCTTTTGCCGGCCTCTTTACCGCTCATAATCATTACTTTGTCATTTAATTTTATTTTCATATGGGGCTTAAGGCTAAACCACTTCCGGGGCTAGAGAGATAATTTTCTGAAACCCCTTCACGCGGAGCTCGCGCGCGATCGGCCCAAAAATGCGCGAACCTTTCGGCTCTTTGGAGGCGCGATCAATAATCACGGCGGCATTTTCATCAAAACGGATATAGGTGCCATCCGGCCGGCGGGTTTCTTTGCGCTGGCGCACAATCACCGCGTGAACGACTTCGCTTTTTTTCACCAGCCCGCGGGGAGCGGCTTCTTTCACCACGCAAGTAATCACATCGCCCAAGCGGGCGTAGCGTTTCCGGTAGCCATCCAGCACGCGGATACATTGAATTTTCTTGGCGCCGGTATTATCGGCTACCACCAGCATGGCGCGATGTTGAATCATATAATTAGGCTTTCTGCTTTTTGCTTTATTGTTTTGTTGAAATTAGACGCCAGCGCTTAGTCTTGGACAGCGGCCGGCACTCCGCAAACGTCACCGTGTCCCCGACTTTGGCTGAATTCTGCTCGTCGTGAACATGATATTTTTTGCTGACAGTATATTTTTTCTGGTATTTTTCGTTCATTTTCATGGTGTCAACCTTAACGGTGGCGGTCTTTTTCATGCCGGTGGAAATAACGATGCCGGTAAAAACGCGCAGGTGTTTTGTCTGAGTAATTTTTTCCATACAATATATAATGTTGGTTACTGAACTTATTTACCGACGCGCGCTAAAGCTTGCCGCTTCATTTCCAGCCGCGCGATAGAACGGCGGGCCAGCTTAACTTTGTGCACCTGCTTCAGGGCGCGGCTCCGGGCGGAAAGATTCAGGCCGTGCAGTGTTTTTTTCTCGGCAGCCAAAAGCTCCAAAATCTCCCGCGCGCTTTTATTTTTAATTTCTGAAAATTTCATATTAAATCACCAAAACATTTTTTTCAATAAATCTCGTCTGCACGCCAAATTTGTAGCCGGCCATCTGCATGGCCTCCCGGGCCGAGGCGCGCGACACGCCGACCATCTCAAACAGCACTGTGCCCGGTTTGACGACGGCGACATAATGATCCGGGGCGCCCTTGCCTCCGCCCATGGGGGTCTCGTTGCCTTTTTTAGTCACTGGCTTGTCCGGAAAAATGCGGATCCACACCTTGCCGCCGCGGCGCACATAGCGGGTCAAAACACGGCGGGCCGCTTCAATCTGGCGGCTCGTCACCCAACCATGGGTTTCGGCCTTCAAACCATACTCGCCAAAATCCAAACTGTTGGCGCGCGTCGCGATGCCTTTCTGGCGGCGGCGGCCTTTATGCCATTTTCGGTGTTGTACTTTCTTGGGTAATAACATACGATTAGACTTCGGACTTTAGAGATGGTGTCTTTTCAACTTCGCCGGCTGATCCGCCGGAGAGGCGGATCTCTCAAATTTGTCTTTACGGCCAAAAGTTTCACCGTGATAAATCCATACTTTGACGCCAATTTTCCCGTACAGCGTTTGCGCTTCAGCAAGCGCGTAATCAACATCGCTGCGCATGGTTATTAAAGACATTTTCCCCGCGGCCAATTTCTCGCGACGGGCGATTTCCACGCCATTCAAACGGCCGGCCATGGCAATTTTTACGCCTTTCGCGCCGGCGGCCATTACTTTTTCCAGCACCTGCTTCATGACGCGGCGAAACGGCAGGCGGCGTTCAATTTCGGCGACGGCGTTTTGGGCCACAATTTTCGCTGAAAGCGCCGGCTGGTTCACGGGCTGAATATTTAATTTGACTTTCGTTTTGAACTGCAAAATTTTCTTTTCAATTTCTTTGCGGAGCACCTCTAAACCAGAGCCGCCGCGGCCGATGACCACGCCCGGTTTGGCGGCCAAAATAGTAACGGTCACGTCTTTGGGAGTGCGTTCAACACTGATAGCGTCGATCCCCGCTTCTTTCAATTTAGTTTCCAAAAGTTCGCGGATGCGCATTTCCTGCTCCACAAATAAAGCCAGCTGATCTTTTCTGGCGAACCAACGCGAGTCCCACGGAAAAATAAAGGGGGTACGATGAATTCTCGGATGAACTTTGTGACCCATAAATTAGGATTTAGTAATTTTTTTGCCGTTTTTTTCTTTCTCCGGCAACAACCCCAGCGCCAACTTTACATGCGCGGTGCGCTCGCGCACCGGTGTCGCCCGACCGTGGGCCTTGGGCATAAAACGCTTCAGCACCGGACCGCCATCAACGGTAATTGTCTTAATAAATAAATTATCGGCGTCCAGCTCATGATTGTGTTTGGCGTTAGCAATGGCGGACTTAACCAATTTAGAAAGATACTCCGCGCCCTGCTTGTTCAATACGGATAAATCATTAACCGCGCGCACGGCTTTTTTCCCGCGAATATAATCAACCAAAATACGCAATTTGCGCGGGCTGGTGCGGAGATAACGGAGTTGTGCGGTAACTAGCTGGCTCATATAAAATTACTTCTTAGCGGCGGGCGCGGCAGCTGGTTTGGCTCCGGCGGCGGGCGCGGCAGTGGCGGCTGTTTCTTGTTCTTTGGCCATCTTGCCGCCATGGCGAATAAACTTGCGGGTGGGAGACATCTCGCCTAAACGATGGCCGACCATATTCTCTTCCGCTAAAACGGGAACGAAATCTTTGCCATTGTGCACCAAAAAGGTGACACCAACCATTTCCGGCGAAATGACGCAGGCGCGCGACCAGGTTTTAATCGGAGTGCGTTTCCCGCTGGCTTTCATCGCTTTCACTTTCGCGAGAACTCGCGGATCAACGTATGCGCCTTTTTTTAAACTTCGTGACATACACGCAAATAAAATTATTCAACAATTTTAGCCCGGCGGCTTTGGACAATAAACTTGTCGCTCCACTTTTCCGGTTTCCTGGTGCGGACGCCGCGAGCTGGTTTGCCATAAACGGTCTGCGGGCCGCGCTTCTGGCCGATCGGGCTATGGCCCTCGCCGCCGCCGTGCGGGTGATCCACCGGATTCATATTCTTGCCCTTAACTGTCGGTTTAATTCCGCGATGGCGGATGCGCCCAGCCTTGCCCCAGCGGATTAAACGGCGATCCGGGTTACTCAAAATTCCTATAGTTGCCAAACAGCCCTTGATAACGGAACGAATTTCACCTGAAGGGAGGCGAATTTGAGCGTAATCGCCTTCGGTAGAAACCAACTGGGCGGATAGGCCAGCGCCGCGCGCGAGCTGGCCGCCTTTGCCCGGCGTTAACTCTACATTATAGATGAACAAGCCGATCGGGATATATTGAAGCGGCATGCGGTTGCCGACTTTCGCCTCAATGGCCTTGTTTGAAGACAACACTTTACTGCCGACCAGCAATCCTTCCGAAGCTAAAACGTACGACTTAACCCCGTCGGCATAACGGATAAGCGCGATGCGGGCGCCGCGATTAGGGTCGTATTCAATGGCCAACACTTCCGCTGGCATATCAAATTTCTGCTGTTTGAAATCAACCAGGCGATAAAGCTTCTTGGCGCCGCCGCCCTGATGGCGAACAGTAATAACGCCCTGATTGTTACGGCCGGAATTTTTCTGCAAAACTTCAACCAAGCTCTTTTCCGGTTTCCATTTAGTGAGGTCGCGGAATGCGTCAACAGAAGAATTGCGCCGTCCGTTGCTCGTTGGTTTGTAAATAGTAATTGGCATAGATGGAAACTAAACTCCCTGATGTATAGTGATTGACTCTCCCGGCGGCAGAGTGACTATCGCTTTTTTGAAATCCGACCGCTGGCCGGCGCTTTTCCCAAAACGCAGACGGCGGCCTTGAACATTGACCAAATTGACCGCCATTGGCGCGACTCCATAAAGAGCCTTGACAGCTTCTTTCACGTTGATTTTGTTGGCCCAAGCGGCGACTACAAAGGTGTAGTGATTGCGACTCTGCAGTATCGCCGCTTTTTCGGTGACCAGCGGCTTAACAATCACCCGGTAGGCCATTTCAGAAATCGTAGCCGAGGCGGACGGGACATAAGCGGTTTTTTCAGAAGAAATTTTGTTATCCGAAACAGCCGCTTCTTTTTTAGCGGGCGCCGCCGCCTGCGGTTTTGCCGGAGCGGAAGGAGTTGGTGTTTTTTTGATAAAGCGATCCATTATTCCCATATAATTTTATTTGACCAATCTCGCCGAGAGCTTGGCAATGGCATCTAGGCTCGCGAGTACGGCTTGTTTAGAAAGCAAATCGGCAACGGTAACATCTTCAGCGCGCATAGTTTTCACCGCCTGCACATTGTTCGTCATTTTCAAAAGGGGAGTATCTTTGCCAGCAGTCACCACCAAAAAATTCTTTTGTTTGGCCGGCAGAGCTTTTAATAGCGCGACGAACAATTTGGTTTTTGATTCAGCAAAAGAAAAATTCTCCATCACCCAAAGAGCACCGTTCGCGGCCTTGTCGGTCAAACACATTCTAGTCGCAACGGTCTTGGTCTTTTTGTTAATTTTTGTATGATAATTGCGCACGGAAAGCGGACCAAAGGCCACGCCGCCGCCGCGCCAAATCGGCGAACGGATGGAGCCGTGGCGCGCCCGGCCAGTGCCTTTCTGTTGCCATGGCTTCTTACCGCCACCGCGCACTTCACCGCGGTTCTTGGTGTCAGCCCAAGGTTCGCGGCTGTTGTTGGTTTGAGCGACAAACACTTCATGAACAACCGACGGCTTCACGGCAACATTAAACACGGAATCGTTCAGTTCAATTTCTTTAGTGGCTTTACCAGATAAATTGTAGACAGTAACTTTCATATTATGCTTGCGGCTGTTCAACTTTTACTCCGGCTGGTTCAGCGACCGCCGTGGCTTTAGCCTTTTTGTTTATTTTTAATTCGCCTTCACAACTAATCATTAAAATAGAATTACGCCCGCCCGGAACAGCGCCTTTGATATATAATTCGTTGGACCCCTGATGGACCTCAACGATTTCCAAATTCTTTACTGTCACTCTGTCTCCCCCCATGCGGCCGGCCATGCGCATATCCTTAAAAACGCGCTGGACACCGCCGGCGCCAATGGAGCCTGGGGCACGCAAATCGTGTTTATGACCGTGAGTTTTCGGAGCGCCGCGAAAATGATGGCGCTTCACCACACCGGCAAAGCCTTTGCCTTTTGAAACGCCGATAACATTTACCTTGTCGCCGGCAGCAAAAGTCTCAACCGTGATAATATCGCCGCGCTCAATGCCGGACGTATTTTCTAAACCAAAATCTTTTAAAAACCTCGCCGGCTCCAGCCCCTCCAAATGCCCTGCCGCTGGCTTGGAAAGCCTGAAACTGCGTTTCGCGCCAAACCCAAGCTGGAGGGCGGTGGCATTGTCCTTTTTCTCATCTTTTACTTGCACCACCTGGCAGGGACCGGCGATAACGCGCGTTACTGGCACCACCGCTCCGCTATCAAGAAATACCTGGGTCATGCCGACTTTTCTGCCTAAGATAAACTTCATAGTAGCAGACTCTTAACAAAAAACTAGAAGCGCGTATACTGAAAAAAAATTCAGCAGAAGCGCTTCTAGATTTCCTAGAATGTAAAAGAATTTAATTTTTATTTCCCTGTTTTTTCTCCTGTTATCTTGATTCCTTATAAATGTTTTCCTTCGCCACTCGCTGTAGCTTCGGCAGAGGCGATTTCTCTAGGATCTTATTTACTTGGAAATTGATAACTTTTTACTATCGTCAGACTACTCCTTTTTGTTACTCTTGTCAAGCCTTACATTTTAATCTCTATATCCACACCGGCGGGGAGTGACAAACTCATCAGGGCGTCAATACATTTCGGGTTGGCGTTGATAATATCCACCAAGCGTTTGTGCACGCGCATTTCAAATTGTTCGCGGGCATTTTTATGCACAAAAGTAGAACGATTAACTGTGAATTTCATTTTTTCTGTTGGCAGCGGCACCGGGCCGACGACTTTAGCGTCATGACGCTCGGCCGTTTCCACGATGGTCTTGGTGGCCTGATCAATGATACGGTTGTCGTAAGCGCGGATTTTAATGCGAATACGACTGGCGGCTTCTTCCTTTTTTTCTGTTTTTTCGATTGTCGCTTTAGCGGTTTTAACAGCGGCGGATGACATGTTATTTAAATTAAAGAGCTAATTAAAATGAGCAATGATGAAAGGGGTCGGCCGTCTAGGCGGCCGACCCCTTTATCAGTAATTATTTAATAATTTTGGCCACCACGCCAGCACCAACGGTGCGGCCGCCTTCGCGAATAGCGAAGTTCATCTTGTCTTCCATGGCAACCGGCATGATGAGCTTAACTTTGAGGCTGACAGTGTCGCCCGGCATTACCATTTCCGTGCCAGCGGGGAGTTCAATCTCGCCGGTAACATCGGTAGTGCGGATATAGAACTGCGGTTTGTAGCCCTTGAAGAAGGGTTTGTGACGACCGCCTTCTTCTTTGGTCAAGATATATACCTCGGCCTCAAATTCAGTATGCGGAGTGATGGAACCCGGTTTACAGAGCACCATACCGCGCTCCACTTCTTCTTTCTTGGTGCCGCGAAGCAAAATGCCAGCGTTGTCGCCAGCCTGACCTTCTTTCAGGCTCTTGTTAAACATTTCAATGCCGGTAACGACGGTCTTCATAATCTCTTCGCGCAAACCGACAATCGCCACCTCGTCATTGATTTTAACCATGCCGCGTTCAACGCGTCCGGTTACCACTGTACCGCGCCCTTCAATGGAAAAAACATCCTCAATCGGCATAAGAAACGGTTTATCAGTGGCGCGGACCGGATCCGGAATGAACTCATCGCAGGCTTTCATGAGATCAAGAATCGGCTTAGACGCCGCCTCGTCGGAAGGATTTTGAAGAGCTTTAAGCGCTGAACCGCGAATCACCGGCACTTTATCGCCGGGAAATTTATATTTAGTAAGCAGATCTCGGACTTCAGCCTCAACAAGATCAATTAATTCCAGATCGGACACCATATCCACCTTGTTCAAAAATACGACAATATGCTTCACGCCTACCTGGCTGGCCAAAAGAATATGTTCGCGAGTTTGGGGCATCGGGCCGTCCGCGGCGGATACAACCAAAATAGCGCCATCCATTTGAGCGGCACCGGTAATCATATTCTTTACATAGTCAGCATGACCCGGGCAGTCCACATGCGCGTAGTGGCGTTTTCCGGTTTCATATTCCACATGCGCGGTGGAAATAGTAATACCGCGAGCTTTTGACTCTGGGGCTTTATCCAAATCATCAACGCCTTTCTTCTGGGCAGTCATGCCGTGGGCGGTGAGCACCGCTAGAATAGCGGCCGTGGCAGTGGTCTTGCCGTGGTCAACGTGACCGATAGTGCCGATGTTTACGTGAGGTTTATTGCGAATAAATTCCGCCATACGATTATTTTTCACGGCACTGTCGCGAGTGGTCGCTCCAGATTTTTTATCCAACCGTGATAAGAATTTTGTAAAATTTTATATAAATTGACAACGAACAATTAACAATTTTTGGCTGTTAATTGCTGGCTACTCTTGGAAAATTTCGCTTAATAGCGCTGTGATTATACCAAAAGCCTTTAATTTTGGCAAGGGGGCGGTAAATGTGGACAAACAAAAACCTTTTATTCTACCGGCTCTAAATAAAATTTCTCCTCTTCGCCTTCGTCTGGCACGTCCTCTAAACTCTCTTCATTCCCTAACTCCGAAGACTCTTTTTTGGGCCAAACTTCGCTAAAATCAAGCCCTTCTGTCTTTTTATTAATTTCGGGGCGGCGCTCTACTGCGGTAAGATTTTTCGCTTGGTCAAGATCTTCAGCAGTAGCCGACGCCTCATCAAAATCGTCAACTAGCGCCTCCGGCAACTCCGGACCATCACCGTCCGATAAAATATCTTCATCGTCAAGATCATTAGAATTTTCCCCCGCTCCACAGACGTCTATATCATTGAGCATATCCTCATAATCATCCAAATTCATAAGCATAAAAACCTCATCGCTCTCCGGGTCAACTACCACCGCTTTATCGCCGGTGCGGCGCAATAAACGAAGGGTCCTGTTGAGTTGAAGGCTATTCATATAAATCCGTTTTGAATCAAAAAAGTTATTTTTGTTTGCCGGCGATAATTTGCTCAGCGACATTGCGCGGAGTGTCGGCGTAGTGGTCAAACTCCATGCTGGATGAAGCGCGGCCCTGGCTCATGGAGCGCAGATTGGTAACATAGCCAAACATGCTCGCGAGCGGCACCATGGCTTTTACCACTTTCATCGCTCCGCGATCAGTCATTTCCAAAATCTGACCGCGTTTAGCATTCAAGTCGCCAATAACATCACCCATAAAACTTTCCGGAGTGACTACTTCTATCTTCATTATCGGCTCTAAAATAACCGGATTGGCTTTTTTACACGCGGATTGAAAAGCCATGCTACCGGCCATCTTGAAAGCGATTTCTGAAGAATCAACTTCGTGGTATGAACCATCAAAACAAGTAACCTTAATGTCCACCACCGGATAGCCAGCTTGAATACCGCGAGTGAGGCCTTCCTTCACACCTTTTTCAATGGCGGGAATAAATTCGCGAGGCACTACGCCGCCTTTAATTTCATCAACGAACTCAAAGCCTTTGCCGGCCTCTTGCGGCTCTACACGCAAGTAGCAATGGCCGTATTGGCCGCGTCCGCCGGACTGTTTGATGTATTTGCCCTCCGCTTCCGCCGTAGAACGAATGGTTTCTTTGTAAGCGACTTGCGGAGCGCCGACATTGGCTTCCACCTTAAACTCGCGTTTCATGCGATCAACAATAATATCCAAATGTAATTCGCCCATACCGGAGATAATGGTCTGGAGAGTCTCTTCATTGGTGTGAACGCGAAAAGTGGGATCTTCTTCGGCCAGTTTCTGCATTGCCATGCCGATTCTCTCTTGATCAGCTTTGGTCTTCGGCTCAATAGCCATAGAGATAACCGGCTCGGCGAAAGTGGGGCGCTCCAGCATAATCGGTTTATTTTCGTCGCAGAGCGTATCGCCGGTCGCGAC
>CAZHFX010000018.1:0-17973 GCA_964531745.1 uncultured Gammaproteobacteria bacterium | reverse complement strand
GGTGGCCACCGGCCCCGCCGTGGGCATTATAGCCGCCCAGTCAATCGGCGAACCGGGCACCCAGCTCACGCTCCGCACTTTTCACGCCGGCGGAGTAGTCGGAGGAGATATTACTCAAGGTTTGCCGCGGGTGGAAGAGTTGTTTGAGGTGCGGGTGCCAAAACATCAAGCCGTGCTCGCCGAGGTGGCCGGCAAAATTGAAATTGAAGACGCCGACGGCAAGATTGTCACTTCTCCAACCGGCAAAAAGATTTTTGAAGGCCGCCGCGGGCAGAAAATCGTCAAGATTCATTTTGAGGGGATGGATGAAATGAAAGTAAAATGCAAAGCCGAAGATGAAATTTTGGTGAAAGATGGCGCCACTGTAGCCAAAGACGAAACGCTCCTGGTGCGCGGCTCTTCCGGCGAAGAGATTAAAGCCAAGTATGAGGGCCGGGTGACGGTTTCCAAGAATCTCGTGAGTTTGGAGTATCAGGGGCCGCGCGTGCGCGAATATATTATTCCGCTCGGATACAAGTTGCATGTCAAAGACGCCCTTTTGGTGGAAAAGGGCGCTCGTTTAACCGATGGCAGTATAAATTTGCAAGAGTTGTTTGAGTTCAAAGGCCGCGCCGCCGTTCAGCGCTATATTCTAGAAGAGGTGCAGAGCATTTATTCCTCGCAAGGCCAGAAAGTGAACGACAAGCACGTGGAGCTCATCATCCGTCAGATGTTCAGCCGCGTGTATGTGGAAGATGCCGGCGACACCGACCTTTTGCCCGGCGAGGTGGTGGAAAAATCACAGCTGGTGTTTTCTAATCGCCAAGCGAAGAAAGATAGCGGCAAACTTGCCGCCGCCCGCGAACTTTTGCTCGGCGTCAGCAAAGTAGCTCTTTCTACCCAAAGTTTCCTGTCCGCCGCTTCTTTCCAGGAAACAGCGCGCATTCTCATCAACACGGCCTCTACCGGCAAGATTGACTATTTGGAAGGCCTCAAAGAAAACGTTATCATCGGCCGCCTCATCCCGGCTGGCACCGGATACAAACAATAACCGCTTTGTCAAAATCCTCCCCCTAAAAAAGGGAGGATTTTTAGGTTGACGCCCTTCTCACGTCTGTTATACTAACTATATTCTTAAATCAACATTTTATATGTACGAATCAAAAAATTACGACCATTTGCTTGGCACGCCAGGCTTCAGCGACCAGCTCTTTAAAAATCATTTTACTCTCTATCAAGGGTATGTAACCAATTTTAATAAACTGAACGATATTTTAGCGGCCATGGAAAAAGACGGGAAATTTGATACGCCGGAATACGCCGAGCTTAATCGCCGCTTTGGTTGGGAGTTTAATGGCATGCGCCTGCACGAATATTATTTTGGCAACATGACCCCGAAAAGCGGCCTCGCCGCCTCGGAGCAAGCTATGCTGATGGAAAAAATAGAGAAAGAATTTGGCTCGTATGAAGCATGGGAAAAAGATTTTAAGTCTATGGGCGCGATGCGCGGCATTGGCTGGGTAGTTTTATATTGGGACAGAGAAGCCGACCGCATTTTCAACGTCTGGATCAACGAACACGATACCGGCCACTTCGCCGGCTGTGCGCCACTTTTGGTGATAGATGTGTTTGAGCACGCCTTTATGCTGGATTATGGTACCAAGCGTGCCGGTTATATTGAAGCCTTTATGAAAGCGATAAATTGGGGGGTGGTAGAAGACAGGCTAAAATAATTTTAAAAGTATGTCTAAAAAAACACTGTTTATTTTCTTAATTGGTGCGTTATTTTTAAGCGGTTGCGCGGCCCCGGTTAAAATTCAGAAAATAATCAACGCCGTCGTTAATCCGGAAGCTACCAATCAGAGCGCGGTCGTTTCGAACGCCACCTCTACCTATACAGAAGCGACCAATGTCGTAAACGCAAGTGCCGTTCAGTGGCAAAAGCCGGTGCTAACGGCTAGTTTGGGTCTTCTTTTGCCTAGCGAGGATTACGCTACCAAGAATCATCTAACATACCCTGATTACTATGAAGACGCGGCCAACTATTTTTTGGTGGGCACCATTATATATAACGGAGAACCAAACAAGCTGGTAATGGTGGCCGCACAATCTTCAGGGTTGGAGGGTAGTAGCCGTTACTTTTTTGCGGACAATGAAAAATCGTTAACTTTCTTGCAAAAAAATTCTAGCCCACTGGATAAAGATACCACCTCTACTCTAGGGTATGATGGGCTTGATCGAACCAAATTTACCATTGATGTCACCACGGATATTTCTGATTTGCACAATTTTCCGGATGTAATAAGTGGAACAAATCCGCGGCAGAGGGTCGTTTTTAAAGGAGAAACCGAGTACTGGGTTGTTAGCACCACCTTTAACAACACTCCAGCCTTCACCGGCACCCAAGGTCGTTCGTTGTATGGTAGCATTCACAACGGGTTCTTTCTAATGGGCGACGGCCCGTTGGTGGCCGAATATGCTTTGCAACCGGATTTTTTTGACAAAGACAATCTGGTGCCGCAAATCACCTGGGCCAACGGCGAGGTTAATAAGTCTGAATATTCTTATGTCAGTATGGGCGGGTGTGGCAGCAGCAGTTATTTAAAAGTAGTTGATCCGAAAGACATCAATGTCAGTACTGATTTGGTGGTAGTGGGAAAAAACAATCAAAATGATTTAATTTATGAATTAAAAGATACTAATAGTCAGCGGTTAAAAGATGTATTTAACAATTCCGCCATCTACCCCACCACCGAATCCGGCAAACCAAAGTTAGCCTACGAACAATTTTTAGCCACTCGGCCGCTCCTCTATTGGGTTGATCCGTTTGGGCGTTTGGTTGAATTACAAAATAGTAAATTTCAGCCTCAAGCCGAGTGCGGCAAGCCGGTGATTTATCTCTATCCCAAGAAAACGATGGATGTATCGGTGAATGTGAAGCCGCCAGGCGGACTCACCTATTCCGAGCCGGAATTAAAAGATGGTTGGGAAGTGGAAGCCACGCCATACAGTAATTTGACCGAGATAAAAACCGGTCGTTACTACCCTTATTTGTTTTGGGAAGGCCGCGGCGATATTTATGAACAGCCCAAACTTGGGTGGGTAGTGAAGCGCTCAAACGTGAAACAATTTTTGATTACTAAACTGGCGCAACTTGGCCTCAAGCGGTCAGAAACTAATGATTTTTTGGATTTTTGGTGGCCGAAAATGCAGGAAAAACCTTATTATTTTATAACTTTCCTTGGCAACGCGACCATGGACAAGCTCGCCCCGCTTACTGTTACGCCGAAGCCGGATACGATTATCCGCATTCTTATGGATTTTACGCCGCTTGACAAGCCAGTCGCGGTCAAAGGATTTGCCATCCGCACGCCCAAGCGAAAAGGGTTCACGGTGGTGGAGTGGGGAGGCGTCGTCCGTTAATTTTTTTGGCGGTTATACCAAATTCATGAAGTCAAATTTTTTTATTGGCGGCATTTTTTTGGCTTTAGTTGGGGCTTTCTTGTTGTATTTTAATTGGGCCGTTTCTGCACCACGCCGGGGCGAAGCGGTAGCGGCAAAACCTGCGGCCGCTCCTTATCATCGCGCCACTTCGCTTGATCGTGATCGGTTTGAAGAGTTTTTTAGCGCCGCCGCGCCCGGCGCGGCAGTCGGCGAACCGGTAGCATCGGCAGTTGTTCCGCACCATTTGGCCGCCGCCGCGCCGCTGGCCGTATTTTTTGAAATGATGAAAGGCCAAAAACCGCCGGTGGTCGTGCTCCTGGGTCCTAATCATAAACAGGCCGGCCGCGATTCAATAGTAACGAGTGAATATGAATGGAAAACACCCTATGGAAATATTTCTCCGGCCAGCGCGGTCATACAAAAATTAGTTGTTCAAAAAGTGGTCGCGGTAAATGAAACGGTCATTGACCCAGAGTGGAGTGTGGGCGCACTCGTGCCATTTATAAAACGCACTTGGCCTTCGGCGACTCTCGTGCCGCTCATTGTGAAAGACCGCACGCCGGCCGCGATACTAGAACAGCTGGCGCAAACTCTCGCTGGCACCTTGCCGCCGGGCAGTTTAGTTCTTGTGAGCGTTGATTTCTCGCACTATTTGCCATATTTTGTCGCTGATTTTCACGATATTTTATCGGAAAATATTTTAGCGACCGGCGACAGCGCTCGCCTAAATAAAGCCGAGATTGACAGCATTCCCAGTCTCTATTTTTTGTTTAGTTACAACCGCCTGCGCGGGGCGCAAAAGTGGCATGAAGTTTCGCGCACCAACAGCGCCGCGCTCGCCAATCATCCGGAGTGGGGCAAAACCACCAGCCATCTCGTCAGTTATTACACGGCGGGCGATCCGGCGCCGGACACCGTTATCACCATACAATTTTTTGGCGATATTATGTTAGACCGCAATGTTGCCAAAGCAATGGGCGCGCGCGGGTTTGATTATCTTTTGGAAAAAATTCGCGGTCAGGAAAATCGTTTTTTTTCCGGCGTTGATTTTTTTATGGCCAATTTAGAAGGGGCGTTCGCGCCGAGCCGCGTTCAAACCAGCAAGGAAATTGCCTTTCAGTTTGATCCGACGCTCGCCAGAGAGCTGAAAAAATTCGGTTTTGACGCGGCGACTATTGCCAACAATCACGTTTACGATATGGGCCGTAAAAATGTCGCTTTTACCAAGCAAACGCTCGCCGAAGCCGGCGTAAGTTACTGCGGCGACCAGCTGGCCGAGGGAGCCGAGTACAATTTGGTGGCGGGGCGAGAGCTTGGTTTGCTGGAGCCGGTAGCCTTTGTCTGTCTTGAAACCGTTACTCACGTAATCAACAAGAATAATTTGGCCGCGGCCATAGCGGATGCCCGACAAAAGGCACGCTATGTGATAGTACAGGCGCATGGCGGCGCGGAATACCGCCGCGCCTCGACAAAAGCCCAGCAGGAGCTGTATCATTGGCTTATAGATCAAGGTGCCACGGCCGTCATTGGCCACCACCCGCACGTTGTGGAAGAAATAGAAATCTATCATGGTAAGCCGATTTTCTACTCATTAGGTAATTTCATTTTTGATCAATATTTTTCCAAAGATACGCAAGAAGGCTTGAGCGTTGGGCTGGTGTTGAAAGATGGTGCGGTTTCAGGAGCGCGCCTTTTCCCATTTTTTGGTGTAAGATCACAGGTACAGTTGATGACAGGCGAGCGCCGTGATGAGTTTATGAAATGGATGAGTGAGAATAGCCGGCTTGATGGACGAACGATTGAAGATGGCAAAATCGCGTTGTAGTCCCTCGCCCAAGCGGGGAATAAATTTATGTCCGGGCATTCTAAGTGGCACAATATACAGGCTAGGAAGGGAAAGCAGGACGCTCGACGGAGCGGCCAATTTAGCAAAGTCGCCAAGGCGATTACGATCGCGGCCCAAAAGGGCGGCGACTCGGCTATGAATTTTTCTTTGCGCCTGGCCATTGAAAAAGCTAAGGCGGTAAGTATGCCGAAAGATAATATTGATCGGGCGATAGCGCGCGGGACCGGTGAAGATGGCGCCGGAGTGCAAATGGAAGAGGCTCTCTACGAAGCTTTTGGCCCGGGTGGAATCGCTGTTCTTATTAAAACCGTGACCGACAATAAAAATCGCACCCTTTCGGATGTTAAACATATTCTCTCCGAACATGGCGGTTCGTTTGGGAGCGCAGGCAGTATCCAGTGGATGTTTCACCTGTGGGGGGTGATCATGGTGGAAAAGGGCAACATGGCCAAAGCGACACCCGACCCTCAAGAGATGGAAATGAAGCTCATTGATGCCGGGGTAGAGGATATACAAGACACCGAGAGCGGCGAAATTGAAATTAAAACTAAAACAGAAAATTTGAAAAAAGTGCTGTATGTTTTGCAATCAGCCGGAGTGGAAGAAAAAGAATCGGGCATTCAGTGGATTGCCAAAGACACCGTTCCCGTTTCCCAAGAAGTGGAAGACAAATTGGGCGAGCTTTTTGCCGCCCTGGGAGACAACGATGATGTTGAAGACTATTTTACCAACGCCGCCTAAACGTGCCGAGCGTATCTTAGGCATTGACCCTGGTTTTGGCCGTTTGGGGTATGGCGTCGTTGAGCAAGGCGGAGCAGATAGCTGGAAAGCTGTCGCCTATGGTTGTATTGAAACGTCGGCCAAGAATAAGTTCGTGGAGCGTCTTAAAGAAATTCGCGACGAGCTGGAGGAAATCATTAAAAAATATCAGCCGACCCGGATGGCCGTGGAAGAACTTTTTTTCTTCAACAATGCCAAAACCGCTATGGATGTTGGCCAGGCGCGCGGCGTCGTTTTGCTTTTGGGGATTCAACACGGCTTGCCCATTGATGAGTTTACTCCGCTCCAGGTGAAGCAGGGGCTCACGGGCTACGGGCGAGCCGAGAAAGATCAGATGCAGAAAGTGGTGGCTATGGTGCTTGGTCTTAAGGGGAAAATAAAATCTGATGATGCGGCCGACGCGCTGGCGGTCGCCATAACCGCCGGGCAGAGCCTGTGGCTGGAAAAACTTGGCAAAGTATGACAGAGAAAAAATTCGTCCTTATTCTTCCGAATATTCGGAGCGGACACAATGTGGGCGCCATGTTCCGTACCGCCGATGGCGCCGGCGTGGATAAAATTTTTCCCACTGGCTACAGCCCCTGTCCGCCACATCCGCAAGTTGACAAGGTATCACTCGGAGCCGAGAAAGCCGTGCCGTGGGAATATTTTAAACAGTCTGGCCGGCTGGTTAAGATATTAAAAGCCGACGGCTACAGGATTATCGGTTTGGAGCAAACTAATAAAAGTGTTAATATATACTCATGGCAACCGCGGTTTCCGCTGGCTCTCATTGTGGGGAACGAAAAAACCGGTATTTCGCCGGGCATGCTCAAACTCTGCGATGCCGTGGTTCATCTGCCAATGCGCGGTATGAAAAAAAGTTTAAATGTCAGTATCGCCGCAGGTGTTGCACTTTATTATATTAGCGAGTCTGTTTAATCGTTATGCAGTCAACCGTCAATCTTTTTCGCCATCTGTACGAGTCATTGCCGCCTTTATTTCCCGCGGGAATAAAGGAAAAAATTTTTCATGCCAGGGAACACATTGAAAGCGACCCGGCCGTGACTCTTCCGGAGATTGAGCAGACAATGTTAACTTTTGGTTACGAGGTTTGGCCATGGAACCAAGCCTATCGGGAATTTTTCGCGGTCGCGGAAGCGGCAGTGGGCGAACATTTTTTATTGCCGAAGCTTACGCCGGAATTGCGCCGCCGCTATGAAGATTTTCAGCGCTACGGCGGCGTCCTGCGTGAACTCCACTCGGGCCGGCCGGCCGATTTTTTTTCCGGTGAAGAGCGCGCCGATTTATGCGCGGCGCTGGTAGAAACACAACTGGAACTTAAAGCGTATGTGAACAACGATGTCGCGAGCGTGCGCCGGGGAAAATATCTCAAACGGGTGGCCGAATTTTCCGGCGTGCTGGAAGAAATTGCGGTGAATCTGGAGCGGATGAACGAGCTGGCGTCAGCGGAGCAGGATCATCCGGCGCTCGCCGATCAAATCCGCTCGCAGGTCAGGGCTTTTGAATACGGCCTCTGTTTTTTGGGGCCGGAAATTGGTCCTACGGCGGTTTGCCAGTCGGTGGAGTATTTCGCGGGGCGCAAAGATGAACTCAACCGCCTGCGGGGCATTCATCGAGAGCAACAAATAAATTTTTGAGATTAAGAAACCGACGCTGGTTTTATTTTTTTATACTTCAGCATCATCTCTTCCAGTTCTTTTTGGCCGCAGAGTCCGGCTTGCGAGCCGTGATTTTGTACTACGCCCGAGCTATTGGCGATGCCCCACTTTAGCGCGTGGGCGATATCGTGGCCGAAAAAACGCGCCGTGATAAAACCGGAAGAAAAAGCGTCGCCCGCGCCGGTTTTGGAAATCACTTTCACCGGGTAGGCGTCTAGATGCCAGACTTCTTCGGCGGTGCCGGCCCAGGCGCCGCGGGGGCCGTCAGTGATGGCCACTTCTTTGGGGCCGAGGGTGCAGAGCTCACGAACAATACTCCGAACACTTTTCTCTTTTTCCAAGGTGGAACCAAGAATTTTCTCCGCCTCCTCTAAGTTCACAATCAAAAGTTTGGCCCACGATATGGCTTCGCGCAATTCCGGCAAAGCGTATTTGAGCATATACGACCCCGGGTTAATGGCCAGGCTGGCCGATGAATGTTTTTTCAAATAGTCGCGGAGTTTTTCCTGAATGGTTTCAAATCCGGCGCTCATGCCGGTGTAATACACCCAGTCCGCGGGCGGAGTGGGGCTGGGCCAGCGGTATTTTTTTTCATTGGAGTAAGAAAGAATGGTGCGTTCTTTTTTGTAATTTAAGATAATGGAATACCGGGTTTTGTTTTTGGGGTCTTCCGCGATAAAATCCGTGTCCACCTTTTCTTTTTTGAGCGCCTCAATCGCCATAGCGCCGTGAGCGTCGGCGCCGACCGTCGCGATGAGAGCCGTTTTTAAACCCAGCCGGGTCGCGCCCACCAGCACGTTGGGAGCGTTGCCGCCCAGGCTTTGGAAACTATCCACGATCGGAATTTTACTGCCATAATCAAAACACAATTTCATCTCGTCATTTTTTTCTGACAGGTGGCGCTCTGTTTCGGCGCAGGTTTCGTCAATTTGTACATGGGTGTCAATGATGGGGTCGCCGATTCCGATAAGGTTGTACATAGCTTCAATTAGCTACCCTCCCCCTTGTAGGGGGGAGGAAAAATTAAATGTATTGTTTATTTTTTTTCCAACTGTTCGTATTTTTCAATATTTCCAATCGTATGATGATGTTTGCCGCGCATTATTTGGACAAGTTCGCGCCCGGCCACCAAAAACACCCCGGCCGACATAAACATAAAAAGAGGGTTTTTGATGGAGAGGGAATAGACAAAGAGCGAAGCCGAGGCCACTACAAGCACGGCATCTTGGCGTCTTTCTTCTTCCAGGAGTACGGAATAAATAAAAGCCAGCGCGCCCATAAACCCCACCACCACGACCATCGTATCAAGAATGGGCCAGGGGAGCGAGGGGAATAAATTACCAAGAGGCATATATGAAAATGACAAATAACCAATGACTAATGTCAAATTAAGGTTGCCACAAATTAATATATTCAATGGCCGAGAGCGCGGCGGTGATGCCGTGGCCGGCCGCGATGCCGATTTGTTTGAACGGGATATCGGTGACGTCGCCGGCGGCAAAGATGCCCGGTACGTTGGTTTTACAGCGAATGTCTATGATTATTTCCCCGGGCTTGTTGAGCGCCACGGCGGCGGCGAAATTGGAGTTGGGAATGGCGCCCACGTGTACCATCACGCCGTCAACGGCGAGCGTGTGCGCGCCTTTCGCGTCTTCGTATTTTATTCCTTCTACCTTGGTTTCGCCAATAATTTCCAGCGTTTTGGCGGCGTAGATAATTTTGATATTTTTATGCGCTTTTAGTTTATCAATAAGTATTTTTTCGCCTTTAGGGAAGCCGCCTTGAGTCTCCGGAGTATCGGGAAATTTGCTGATGATGTAGGCGGGTTTGGCAATTTCCGCGAGCATGAGGGCGGACTCTAGGCCCGAATTGCCCGCGCCAATGGTTACGGTTACTTTATTTTTGTAAAGCGGGCCGTCACACACGGTGCATGAGGTTACCCCCTTGTGGTCTAGCCGGTCTTCGCCCGGGATGCCTATTTTTTTAGGATGAATGCCGGTGCCGATAATCACCGCCATGGTTTCAATTTTTTCCGTTTTGCCGGCCGAGTTTTTGGTTGGGATAATATTTTCCACCCGCCAGCCCTCTTCAATTTTCACTCCGTATGACCGCGCATGTTTGGCAAACTGCTCGGCCAACTCAAACCCCTGAATATCAATGATCCCCGGCCAATTGTTGACGGCGCCCGAGAGCGCCACCTCGCCGCCAATGTTCTGGGTGATAATCCGGAAGTTAAGCCGCCGGCGCGCGGCATAAATGGCTGCGCTGCAACCAGCCGCCGAACCGCCGATAATAACCAAGTCTAACATAATTGTTTCAAGTAATGTCATCCTGAATCCGCCTGAGGCGGATGAAGGATCCCTTAACCTTACAGACGCAAGGGATTCTTCGGTCGCCTCAGGCGACCTCAGAATGACAGTTAAGCAATTAGATTCTTTAATTCTTGATAAGTTTTTTTTACATCTTCCGCCGCGCACAGCGCGCTCCCCGGGTACACAATATCCACGCCAATATCTTTTAGGCCCAGGATAGTATCTTTGTTCACGGCCCCGTCCACGGCACAGAGCGGGCGCTTTTTCAGCGCGGTAAATTCTTTAATTTTTTCTTTTACTTCGGGGAGAAAGGGCGACCCCTGCCGACCCGGGTGGACAGTCATAAACTGGAGCACCTCTAAACTAGAAAGATATTTTTTCACGGCCGAGAGGGGGGTCTTTGGGTTTAAGACCAAGCCAATTTCCCAACCCTCTTTTTTGGCAAAACTAAGGGAACGCTCCACGTTTTTGGTTTCCGCGTGGAACAGCACCCGAAACACGGCGTCTGTTGTCTGCCATCGGCGTATTTCCGCTACCGGGTTTTCTACCATGAGGTGAAGTTCAAAGCGCAACGTGGTTTTGATATTTTTGACTCGGTCAACTTCGGAAAACGAAGTATTCGGCACGAATTTACCATCCATGACGTCTATCTGGATATAAGGAAAAAGAGGCTCCAAGCGCTGGATTTGCCGCTCAAGCTCTTCAAAAGTGGAAACAAGAACCGAAGGGATAATTTTCATAGATCATTTTTCAAGCTCGGCAATTTTTTTCAACCGCCGCACCCGCCGCTCCAGCCCGTCAAAGGCACTGCTGAGATAGGCTTTCACAATCGCCGCCGCGTGTTCGGTGGAGAGCACCCGGCTCGCGAGGCAGAGCACGTTGGCATCGTCTTCTTTTCGCGCTCGCTCCGCCGCTTCAATGCTGTAACCCAGCGCCGCGCGGATGCCCGGCACTTTGTTGGCTGAGATGCACATGCCCTGGCCGCTCCCGCACAGCAAAATGCCCAGATCATTTTTGTTGCTGGTTACTTTTTTTGCCAACAGGGTGGCGTAATCCGGGAAATCATCATTTTCGTCATAAGTTTCCGCGCCCAAATCCGTTACCTCTTGTTTGAGGGTTTTGGCGAGGTAGGTGGTTATGTATTTTTTGAGTTTGTGGCCGGCATGATCAGCGGCAATGTAGAGCATATAAAAAAAGCAAATTAAGTAGAGTTAACAATGTAAGCAGAGTAAGCGAACGAAGTAAGCATACTATTTTTAGATATTTTTGGCAATAATTTGGATAAAATAAAACCCCGTACCTATAAGGTACAGGGTTAATCCGGTGGGCTGAAAAAATTTCAGAACATTGGATTGGGTGGAGGGCGCCCCGACTTCGCGTCGGGGCGCCCTCCTTTGTTTGTTTCCTCTAGAGCTCAGAGGATCACCTTCCTCCTTCCGCTAGGAGTGTGAGACACGAGGAGCCGTGGTGGTTTCGGCCTGAACATCCGGCCGCCATCGCGTTCGCGAGCCTTCATGGTCAGTCGCCATTCTTCTCCCTCTCCCAGCGCCTGTTTGTCCCACCGCATGAGGAGGGCGGTGAACAGAACGATACAGCTCGCTCCGCCCAGTATGTTGGGGACGTTATCCGTGATGTGTTCAGGGTATACCGAGGCGGTGAGCCACCAGTATATGCCTCCGAGCAAGAGCAAAGCGAGGACGATGGCTCGCGCGAGCACGATCCATTTCTGCGACCGCATGGTATGCCTCCGTGGCTTTGCCTCCCGGGGTGGGCGGCAGGAAAGGGTTCCTTACATTCTATCCGATCCACTTCAGCGGTCAAGTTTTGACCGCTCAATCGGATCGGCGGGCAGTAGATTCGCCGGACTTTCAAGATTGCTCTCAAAAGTCCGCAGTACTTCTACTGCCCGTTTCGTTAAAGAACAAATATCTCCGCGCCTGCCGCGTGGGCGGTCGGCCTTAGGCCGACCGCCCACGCTTTCGCGCCGCTAGCTGTGGTCGCCGCGGCGGGCGAATCGCAGAAGCTTGCCCAAGGCCTGTTTCAGCAGGCCGGGCTTTGGAGCAGGCGGGGGAACCGGCGCGGGTTCGTCGGTCTGTTCGGCGGACGTTGCGTCCGCCACCGTCGGCTCCTCTCCAGTAGTCACCGTGATGTCAAAGTCGTCATCATCCGGCGGCGGGGGTGGCGGGCGGGGAGGCGCGGCGTTGGCGTTGCCGGAGGCCTGGTTGGTGTTGGTGGTTGCCGGCTGCGTGGAAGCCGGCGGCGGTGGCGGCGTGTGCGGCAGGTTGCCGGTCCAGCCCCAGGGCACGAGCATGCCCGGCTGAACCAGCCAGCAGTTGTCCAACGCCTCGTCGGTCGCGAGCGCGCTCGGCCGAGGCGGCACTTTCAGCCCGCCGCGGCGCACGGCTTCTTCCGCGATGGTCAGATCGCGCCGGAGCGGAAGAATCTGCCGCCTGTAGAACTTGAACGCACAGTCTTGCACCTCCACCAGCGAGGCCGCGAGATGCGCCCGTGCGTAGTCCCGGATTTCGCCCTTGAGGTCAAACAGTGCGCCCACGATCTGCCCGCGCAGGTCGTGCAGGCGGGTGAGAGCTTCCATCGCCGCGGTGATCTGCGGCGTGGGGTCACGCCAGCCGTAGCCGGCGATCTCGTTCTCGTTCACCTCCCACGGGTGGTAGCCGTGGGGCTCGCTCTGGCCGTACTTCTCCACGTCCCAGGGCGGAATCGGGACGCCGTTGTTTTCCACCCACCTCATTTGAGCCTGGACCCTCGTCCAGCTCTGCGAGACCACCTCGTCCCAGAGTTTCTGGAACCCGGCGGTGAGCTGGGTCCTGGTGCGGTGGAGGCCGGTGGCGGGGTCGGTGTGCCCGCAGAGCTCGGCCACCTTGGCCCAGTAGGCGGTGAGAGCGCGAGCGAGAATCACCCGCATCTCATGCAGCCGATCCAGGCCGTCCGCGATGTTGAACGGCACGGCCAGGTTGCCGCGGGTGTTGGGTTCCACGAACCCGCTCGCCACCAGCGCCTCCGTCGCTTCCGGCTGTTGCCGGCGTGCCTGTATGGCTCGGGAGTAGTAGCTCTTCAGGTCGTCGCCGGCCATGAATTTCATGCCGACGACGAGAAGACTGATGATCATCATCACGATCTCCAGAGCGTGGCAGGCCCAGCGCACGGCCGCGCTCTCCCTCTTCATTTGGAACAGAATCTCCACGCGGGCCATGAGCCCGTCCGCGCTCTGCCACTGCTCGCCGTACTTGAGGGCGAGCTCGTGGCTCGGGGTGTTGCGCACCTCATCCATCTCGGCCTTCATCGCCCCGCGCAGTTGGCCTTCGCGCGCCACCGAGGCGGCCTTGCGCTGTTCCACCAGCACGGAGGTTGCGGCGTTGAACGCGGCGATGTCAGCCGCGGCCTTCTCTTCAAAGGCCGCCTGCGCCGCCACTGCCGTCGCCTTCTGCTCGCGCGCCACTCTCGTGGCCGCGCCGTCGCCCGGTAGTCCCGTGTAGCCAGCGCCTGCAATGCCGGCCACTTCGTTTTGCAATGCGTCGGCGGCGCGCGTCACTTCCGTTTCGTGGAACGTCCGCGCGGCGGCCTTGGCGCCGATGAGAGCCTCCAGTTGAGGCATCCGCTCGGCCTTGGTCTTCTCCTCGATCTCTCCGCGCTCCGCGAGGAGGCGGGTGATGCTACCATTCTCGCCGAGGTAGCCAGCCTCGATCTCGGACTTGGCTTTCGCCAGAATCCGATCGCGGAGAGCCGCCTCGAGGGTCGCTACCCTGTTGTCAATCTCCACCCTGAATACCTGCAACTGCAGGGGCACGGTGGAGATCAGTGCAAGGACGAAGATGAAGATCAGCCGGCCGCTGATTGGCAGCCAGACCGTGCGCGAACGCGACAGGTCGGCTACCAGGATGGAGCGGTCGAACAAGAGGATCATCATGGCGACGACGAACCCGAACACGATCGCGAAGAGCGTCATGCCGGTGTAGCTCATGGCGCCGTGCCAGAGCCACACGTCCACGACGAACTGGCACGTGAGCGCCAGCCCGAACGACACGAACCACCGGCGGACGGACGTCGTCAGTCCGCTCTCGCCGTACACATCAAAGCCGAACACGCTCACCAGGCTGGTGAGCACATCCTTCAAGCGGTTCATCGCGGTTCTCCTTGGAGTTTAGGGGCGCTTTGCGCTCGCTTTGCTCCAGTGTGGTTGGGGGTTTTACCCCAGTCAACGGTTACCCCGGGGCCTCTGCCCAAGGGTCTATTTCGTTACTTTTCTGTAACGAAAATATCACGCGGTTGCCGACCGCGATTGGTTTTTGGCTTTAATTAGCCTTTTTTGTCTAGGTTGTCAACGATCAAGCGAATCGCAACCAAAACAGAAGATAATACCACATTTTAGCGGTTTTGTCAATAGGGGGCTGTTCATTCTTTGTCCACCAGGCTCATTTAGGCCGATTTTGACAAAAATCGCTTATTTTAGTACAATTTTACGGTATGTACAACGCTAACTCGGAAGAACAAAAAATCCTTGAATTTTGGGAAAAAGACAAGACATTTGAAAAGTCTGTCAGCGAGCGTTCGGCAAAAAAACCGTACGTTTTTTACGATGGCCCGCCGTTTGCCACCGGCCTGCCGCACTATGGGCACATTTTGAGCTCGGTTATCAAAGATGTCGTGCCGCGCTACTGGACGATGAAAGGGTATCGCGTGCGCCGCCGCTGGGGGTGGGATTGCCACGGTCTCCCCATTGAAAATTTGGTGGAAAAAGAATTAAAAATTTCCGGCAAAAAAGAAATTGATGGCTGGGGCATAGAAAAATTCAACGAAGCCTGCCGCTCCAAGGTATTGCTCTATACTCACGAGTGGGAAAAAATGGTAGAGCGCATTGGCCGCTGGGTGGAGTTTGATACCGCCTATAAAACTATGGATTCCACCTATATGGAATCGGTTTGGTGGTCTCTCAAAACCATTTGGGACAAAGGGCTCATCTACGAGGGCCGCAAAGTTTTAATGTACTGCCCGCGCTGTGAAACGCCCGTCTCCAAAGCCGAAATTGCCATGGATAATAGTTATAAAGATATTACGGAAGAGAGCGTGACGGCGAAATTTAAAATTAAAAATCCGGAAAAACACGGTCTGCCAGAAAATACCTATATTTTGGCTTGGACGACCACACCATGGACACTGCCGGGGAATGTGGCGCTGGCCGTGGGGCAAGATATTGAGTATTTGGTATTAAGTATTGGCGGCGAAAATTTAATTTTAGCCAAAGACCGATTGAAAGACGTTGTCAAAGAAAAAAAACCGGTCATTATTAAAGAATTAAAAGGCAGTGATTTAGTCGGTTTGGAGTATGAACCATTGTTTGACCTGCCGGTGGTAAAGGCGACCGGCAAAAAAGCCCATTATGTGGCGCCAGCCGATTTTGTGACGACTGCCGAGGGCACTGGCATCGTGCATGCCGCTGTTATTTATGGTGAAGACGACTATAATTTAGGGGTAAAATTGGATTTGCCGATGGTGCCCATGCTCAACGAAAAAGGAGAGTTCAACGACGTGGCGCCGGAGTTTATTCGTGGCAAATATTTCAAACAGGCCGAGAAAGATATTAAAAAAGATTTAGACGCGCGCGGTTTGCTCTTCGCGCGCGAACAGTTTACTCACTCCTACCCGCACTGCTGGCGCTGCGAAACTCAGCTTTTTTACAATGCCATTTCCGCGTGGTTTATAGATATTCAAAAAATTAAACCGCGCTTGATTAAACTAAATCAGAAAATTAATTGGTTCCCGGAACATTTGAAAAACGGCCGGTTTTTGAACATTTTAGAAACCGCTCCGGACTGGAATATTTCGCGCAATCGCTATTGGGCCACGCCCCTGCCCTTTTGGAAGTGTGCCGACAAAAAATGCGCGGCAGTGGTTTGTATCGGGAGCGTGGAAGAGCTGAAGAAAAAGGCTATAAATTTTAGTGAAGTATTTCCCACGGATAAAGTGGCGGAAATTGATTTACACAAACACATTATTGATCAAATTAAACTTAAATGCGACCACTGCGGCCAGGCGATGGCGCGTATTCCCGAAGTGATTGACTGCTGGGTGGAGTCGGCCTCTATGCCTTTTGCCGAATTTCACTACCCGTTTGAAAACAAACAAACTTTTAAGGAGCGTTTCCCCGGGCAGTACATTGCCGAATACATTGCCCAAACGCGAGCGTGGTTTTACTACATGCACGCCATGGCGGTGTTGCTGTTTGATGATGTCAGTTTTGAAAATTGCGTCACCACCGGCACGATTCTGAACGAAAAAGGCGAAAAGCTCTCCAAGTCTAAACAAAACTATCCCGATCCGTGGAAAATTATTGAGCAATATGGCGTGGACTCTCTGCGCTATTACCTCATGACGAGCGTGGTCATGGAAGCCGACAACCTGTTTTTCAACGAGCGCGAAGTGCGCGAGGTGTACAACAAAGTAGTGAATATTTTGTGGAACGTGGTGACGTTCTATCAGATGTATGCCGACAATGTCATCCTGAATGGAGTGAAGGATCCCTTAAACTCTGATAAGAGGGATTCTTCGTCCGCCTCAGGCGGACTCAGAATGACAAATAACGTATTGGATCGTTGGATTTTGGCGAAACTGCAGGTGTTAGTACAGGGAGTTACCGAAAACATGGACAACTACAACACCGTCAAAGCCGGCCGGCCGATTAAAGATTTTATTGATGAGCTTTCTACCTGGTATTTGCGCCGTTCGCGCGATCGTTTCAAAGGCATTGATGAAAAAGACAAACAGGCCGCGCTCGTGACCCTGCGGGAAGTTCTTCTTACGTTATCAAAAGTGATGGCCCCGTTCACGCCGTTCATCGCGGAAAAAATTTTTCAGGAAATCAAAATGTCTCCCCCTGCCCGAGGGGGAGATGCAGAGGGGGTGGGAGCAACCAGCGTACATTTGGAAGCGTGGCCAAAGGCGGAGAAAGTAGATGAAGGGTCGTTGGCGGAGATGACTGCGGCGCGTAAAATGGTGGAACTGGGGCTGGCGTTGCGCGCCGAAGCGGGGGTAAGAGTGCGGCAGGTGCTGGGGGCTGTGGTTATTTCCACAAAACTTTCTCAAGAGCTACAACAAATTGTGGCTGATGAATTGAATGTAAAACAGGTGCTGGCCAAACAATCTGCCGGCGGTAGATGGCTAACTAAAGAAGAGGGTAAACTCTCGGTTAGCCTCAATGTGGAGATAACCGATGAGCTCAAAAAAGAAGGCTTGGCTCGTGAAATTATTCGCGCCATCAACCAAATGCGCAAAGAGCAGGGGCTGACTGTAAACGACAAAGTGGCGGTGCGTTATCACACTGATGATGCCCTGCTCGCCGCTGTGTTTAAAGATTTTGCGGCTGAAATTAAGAGCTCGGTTTTGGCGGCTAAACTGGAAAACAGCGCTGATTCCGGTCTGCCGGAAGTCGCGATTGATAATCGGGCCGTTCGTCTTCAAATAGCTAGACAATAGGTTGACTGGTTTAGAATGTATGGCACAAAAAGACCTCTTGACGCGGAGGTCTTTTTGTGCCATACTTGTTTGTTATAATTGGTTTGAGATATTAAGATTTTTTGGCCATTTTATAGCAAAAAGCTCTTTACAATTGATTGTTGACTAAAATAATTTGGCCCAAGGGAGCGTGGTTTTGAGATTCAAAATTGCGCTCCTTCGGGCCATGCCTACAAGGACATTCGCGCCGTAGAGGCGAGTGGAGAAAACGGAGTCGTCAATGGCGACTGGCAATCTGCGCGACGTTCCGATCGTGCTCCAAACCCTTCCCCACACGGGCAAGCTCCAGGGCGACGATGGCAAGGGCGTGCTCCTGCCCGGCTACCGCGACTTCGGCTTCATCCCCGAGGACGCGACCGACCCGGACCGAGTCTGTATAATATTTTGTGTAAATGGGATAATTGAGTAACCATTATTCACT